>CAJODU010000044.1 GCA_905233325.1 uncultured Selenomonadaceae bacterium | reverse complement strand
TATTGCTTCCTGATACCGGTGATCGTTATCTTTCAACGGAGCTTTTCTCTTAAAACTTGTGATCACAGCCTTTTTATTAAATGGGCGTGATCACCCGCAATTTTAATCATGGGGGCAAATTGCAATATCAAATCGGACATATGACGAAAAAATTTTTCAGGCAACATGGATTAACAATGTCTCTTGCTCAAAATGCTCTTTCGATGAAGAATAGTTAAACATCTTTCGCGGCATTTTGTGCTATAATCTTCATTAGACATTCGGCTTCTTCCTTTCAGGTTTGTTATTTTACCTGAAAAGTTCCCGTCTGTCCTATTTTTTTACTGTCCGATTTGATTATACAATCAGCTCTACAAAATATTTTAAAAAATTTTCATTTAGTACTTGACACAATATCAAATTAGAGTTAGAATATATTTGTTGCGGGGACATAGCTCAGCTGGGAGAGCGCAACGCTGGCAGCGTTGAGGTCAGGGGTTCGATCCCCCTTGTCTCCACCATTTTATTATTAATGCAGAATGCAGAGTGCAGAATGCAGAATTGATAGTTCTGAATTCTTGATTCTACATTCTGCATTAGTTTTTTGGGGGTAGTTAGTTGGAAGATAAGCTGAAACTCTATGGCTTCAACAACCTGACCAAGGCATTGAGCTTCAACATTTACGATATTTGTTACGCCAAAACTCAGCGCGAGCAGAAGGATTATATCCATTATATTGATGAGCAGTACAATTCTGAGCGTCTCAAAAGTATTTTGACTAGAGTTACGGAGATGATTGGGGCGCGAATCCTCAATATCTCAAGTCAAGATTATGATCCTCAAGGTGCAAGTGTCACTATCTTGATTGCTGAAGAGACTGCCATTGAACTAGGGCAGAAACGCCCTAAAGGTGGAACTCACAACGACGACAAGACTGATGAGCTTAAAGGTGATACTATATTGGCTCACCTCGACAAAAGCCATGTAACCGTTCACACCTATCCCGAATTTCACCCTGAGACAAGCCTTGCCACTTTCAGAGTTGATATTGATGTTTCAACTTGCGGTGAAATATCGCCTCTTTTGACTTTGGATTATCTGATCGGGCAGTTTGATTCAGATATAATTACTATGGACTACAGGGTCAGAGGCTTCACGCGGGACGTCACCGGCAAAAAGCTCTTTATGGACAGCAAGATGACTTCTATCCAAGAATTTATCAGTGATGAAATTTTGGATATTTATGACGCCGTTGATGTCAATATGTATCAGGCTAATCTCTTCCACACTCGTATGCTCGTTAAGGAAATGGAACTTCAAAACTACCTGTTTAATACCGACTCTCATGAGATACCACCCAAAACCAGATTGGAAATATCTTCCAACCTTCGCCGCGAGATGATCGAAATCTTCAGCGGGAAGAATCTATATTGATAGAAGTGACAACTGTGATTGAACAAAGGACATTTCTTATTGCAAAGATACTTTTGGAAAATGAAGAAATAAAGACTTTAGCGGAAATCGCAGAAAAATTGAATGTAAGCACCAAAACCGTATCAAGACAATTATCTAAAGTGGAAGAACTTTTTAATGAATACAGCCTGCAGTTGGAGAAAAAAACCGGCGCAGGCTTAATTGTTAAGGGAAGTTCCGTCAAAAAATTTGCCCTGCTGGAACTCGGCAAGAAAAAATTCAGAAGAGAATATACGCCAACGGAGAGGCAATCCATAATAATCAGTACGCTGCTATCAAGTATGGAACCAATCAAACTATTTGCCCTGTCCTCTCTCCTCAATGTTACTGATTCAACAATCAGCAATGATCTTGACAAGCTGGAGCCTTGGTTTAAGGAGCAGGGGCTTAGATTGCTGCGTAAACCCGGTCTGGGTGTCAGTCTGCTTGGCGATGAGAGGGACTTACGCCGTGCAATCGTCAGATACATTCACGAACATATCAACGATAATGAACTTCTGGAACTCCTGCAGGACAATCTCAACATTGAATCTGATGAACGTCTGTCGCAAGTCTCAAAGTTTTGGCTTAATCTTGTAGGCGAGAACAGTTGGCACAAACTAGAAAAGCTCATTCATTCCGTTGAGCTTGAACTTGGTTATCAATTCTCTGATAACGCCTTCGCCGGTCTTATAGTCCACATATCTCTGACCATTCAGCGAATCAAAAATCACGAGACTATCAAAATTGATTCCAACAGTTTGGAGCTGCTGAAGAGCAAGCGAGAATTTGACATTGCCTCTAACTTGGCAAATAAACTGTCTAATATATTAAATATAGAAGTACCCGTTGACGAGGTTGCCTACATTACAATGCACTTACTCGGTGCAAGGAGCAGATACAGCACGGAGAATCTTTCAGGTATTTCAATGATGGAGGATTTCCGTCTGGTGCAGATTGCTCGTTCGATTATGAAAGCCGCCGCCAAAGAGACGGGCAGAGATATTAATAAAAATCAGAGCCTTCTTGCCGGTCTTGTCAATCATCTCGGCCCCTCAATTCGTCGTCTCAAAATGAATATGGAAATTCGCAATCCTCTTCTTGGTGAAATGCAGGAGCATTACCCTGAACTCATTGAACTTGCCGGCAAATGTGTAGGAAAGTTGGAGGAATATATCGGGCAGAAATTGCCGCAAGCTGAGGTTGCCTATATTGCAATGCACTTGGGTGCGGCACTCTCCGACAGTGAGACATTCCGAAATTCTGTTCACCGCGTAGTTGTAGCCTGTCCGACGGGTATGGGAACTTCAAGCCTTTTGGTGAGCAGGATCAAATCTCAATTCCGAAATATCAATATTGTTGACCAAGTGCCGCTCCTTACCATCAACGAAAACTACGCCGCCTCAATGGATTTTGAATTTGTCATCTCAACCGTGCCGATAAACAATCCGCCTTGCAAGGTAGTGGTTGTCAGTGCCGCTCTCTCGCGTGAAGACAGATTGAAGATTGAGGAAGAGTTGACTCATCAGAATGAGCAATTCTTAAACTCCGCCGTCATCATTGAGCCTAAATTGTCCTTTCCTGAGGCACTCAAAAAGATGAGCGAGTATTCTCAAGCCATAATTGATTTATTATCTCACTGCCATTTTAAGCGTGTGAGTGTCCAAAATATAGAGGAAGCCTGTCTCAAAGCCGGAGAACTAATTTCTGATGATGATTTTTCTAAAACAAAGATAGCAGAGACTCTCCTGCAGCGCGAAGAAAAGGGCAGCACGCTTTTCGCCGGTCGTCATATGGTTTTACTGCATTGCAAGACAGAATATACAAAAACTCTTGCATTGGGTATCTTGCAGCTTGGTGAAGGTTTTAGTTATGGCAGCGAGACCGTCAAGACCGCCATTATTCTTCTTGCACCGCTTGACAGCAGCGAACCTTGCATTGATACTATCGGACACATCGCCTCTGTCTTGATTGATCGCTGGGGTTTTATTGATCTTCTGCATGAAGGTAACAGTCAGGAAATACACAAGGAGCTTATCAAGATATTTGCCGACTTTTACAAGGCTAAGTTTAATGATCTCATTATGTAGAATTTGCAATTTGCAGATTGGAGTGAAAATTTATATGAAAAAGATTTTGACAGCATTGATGATAGTATGTACGTTCGTTTTGATTGGCTGCGGCGGCGGCAAGGGGACTGACGGCAAATTCAGAATCGTTACCTCGTTCTATCCTATGTATCTGCACGCAATCAACCTCACAAAGGGCGTTGAGGGTGTTGAAGTCGTCAATCTCACCGCACCGCAGACCGGCTGCCTTCACGACTATCAAATCACCACTGAGGATATGAAAACCCTCGCCGGCGGCGATGTCTTCGTTGCCAACGGTTTTGGTATGGAGTCCTTCCTTGACAAGGCTGCTGAAGTTTCTGATCTGAAGGTTATCGATCTCTCCAAGGCGGAGAAGATCAATCCTGTCGAGACTGACGGCGAAGTAAATCCTCATGTTTGGCTGAGTATCACTTATGCTAAACAACAGGTTATTGAGCTTTGCAATCAGCTCTCTCAAATTGATCCCGATCATTCCATTGACTACAAAAAGAATGCCCTTGACTATGTAACCAAGCTGGACGCTCTGCGCGAAGAAATGCACGACCAGCTTGATTTTCTTCCCAACAAGGATATTGTAACCTTCCACGAGGCTTTCCCATACTTCGCCAAAGAATTTGATTTAAATATTGTCGCTGTTATTGAGCGCGAGCCAGGGACTGAACCCACACCAAAAGAGCTTGCCGAAACAATCGACAAGCTCAACACCTTATCGGTGAAAGTTATATTCACTGAACCGCAGTATTCACCAAGTGCCGCACAGACTATCGCCAACGAGACCGGTGCGAAGATTTATACTCTTGATCCGATCGTCACCGGCGAGGCTGTACCTGCCAATGCAGACGAGAATATGAACACTTTGAAAGCGGCCTTGCAATAATCTTTACAAAATGAATTGTGACAGATCAGTATTCTGGGCAATATCCTTGAGGCGTTTGTCAACATAAGCGGCGTCAACGACAACTTCAGTCTTGCCCTCTTTAGCCATATCCGGCGCGTCGAAGGAGACTTCCTCCAGCAATTTCTCAAGAAGGGTGTGGAGTCTGCGGGCACCTATGTCCTCCGTCTGTTCGTTGACGTTGTAAGCCATCTCCGCCAGCTTGGTGATGGCGTCGGGTTTAAATTCAAGTGAAAGTCCTTCTGTATCAAGAAGGGCTTTATATTGTTTAATGAGGGCGTTTTGCGGTTCCGTGAGGATTTTCTCAAAGTCTTCTTTTTGCAGGGATTTAAGCTCAACACGAATAGGGAAACGACCTTGAAGTTCAGGTATCAAATCTGACGGCTTGGCAGTATGGAAGGCACCGGCGGCAATGAAGAGTATGTGATCCGTCTTGACGGGCCCGTATTTAGTCATAACGGTGGAACCCTCAACGATAGGCAGAATATCACGCTGCACGCCCTCACGAGAGACATCAGGACCGGAAGAGCTGCCCTTGACGGCAACCTTGTCAATCTCGTCAAGGAAGACAATCCCACTGTGTTCGGCGAGTTTGACGGCAGTCTCACCGACCTCTTCCATATCAATGAGTTTTTCTGCCTCTTCCTGTTCAAGAATTTTCCTCGCTGCCTCAACGGTAACCTTGCGCTTTTTGAAACGTTTAGGCATAACAGAGCTTATCATATCCTGGAGATTGTCACCCATTCCCTCAAGGCTGGAGCCGCTGAACATTCCAACCATAGGCTTGGCGGCGTCGGCAACCTCAAGCTCAATGACTTCGTTTTCAAGTTTGCCTGCCTCAAGACGCTTGCGGACAAACTCACGCCCCGGTTTCTGTACATCATTAGCCTTGTCCTCTTCAGGTTCAGCCTCAGCATTACCAAAAAGTTTGCCGAGCGGACTTTGGGCACGTTTCGGTTCCGGCACGAGAATATCTAACAGTCTTTCCGTCGCCATCTTGGCGGCTTTTTCTTTGACTTCTTCAGTCCTCTGTGCACGTACCATTCTCACTGAAGTCTGTGCAAGATCGCGAATGATAGACTCAACATCACGCCCGACATATCCCACCTCGGTGAACTTGGTGGCCTCAACCTTGATAAACGGAGCCTTGACGAGTTTGGCAAGTCTTCGGGCAATCTCCGTCTTGCCGACGCCTGTGGAGCCAATCATCAAAATATTCTTCGGTATAACATCGTCCTGCATATCAGCAGAGAGTTGGCGACTTCTCCAACGGTTTCTAAGGGCAATGGCAACCGATCTCTTGGCGTCGTTCTGCCCGACAATGTGCTTATCCAGTTCCGCAACTATCTCTCTGGGGGTCTGCTCATTGACTCCAAAGTTATTAATATTGCTAAGTTCCATTAAATTAATTCCTCCATTTGATTCAACAATTTATTAAAGTTCCTCAACTATAATATTCTGATTAGTATAGACGCAAATGTCAGCAGCTATAGATAGAGCTTCCTTCGCGATTTCAGGTGCCGTCATATCCTTTGCGTGTTTCATAAGTGCACGGCTGGCAGCAAGAGCATAAAATCCGCCGGAGCCGATAGCCGCTACATCACCGTCAGGTTCAATCACTTCACCGTTGCCGCTCAACATTAATATGCTGTCCTTGTCAGCGACCAAGAGCAATGCCTCCAGCTTGCGGAGAATTTTGTCAGTTCTCCAATCTTTGGCAAGCTCAACGGCCGCACGCTGCAAGTGACCGTGGTGAGTCTCCAACTTCGCCTCAAACTTCTCAAAAAGAGTGAAAGCATCAGCAACGGAACCTGCAAAGCCAGCGATTACTTTATCATGATAGAGGCGGCGCACTTTCTTTGCAGTTGACTTCATAACTGTATGCTGCCCGAAAGTGACTTGACCATCACCGGCAATGGCAGTCTTGCCGTCTTTGCGGACTGCAACTATTGTTGTTGCGTGAAATTCCATAATATCATCTCCCATTCTCTGCAAATATATTCTGCAAATTACTGTTTTGCTGCGGCTGATAATCTGTTATGCAGGGTGTTCTTGTCCATTTCCTTAACGACTTCATCACCGCGCAGAATATCTGATTCAAACATTCTGTCCCAAGGGAAAGTTACCAAAAGTTTTTCACTGCCCTCAAATGGCGGCAGATTATTATCAACGAAGTTAATCAACATTTTGGTAGTACGCTCGCCGACAACATCTTTCTTGCCGTCAAGATCACCATACCAGCCGTCACCGCGCAGCCAAGTGAGCTGTCGGGCAATGATATTCCTGACATTAGCCTGATAAACCCAGTCATCAAGGTAACGGGTAAGCAGAAGATCATCAACAGCCGCGTCACTCATCTTATCGGTGAGCATAGCAGTGCTGAGGACAAATCCGGTGGAGTTCGTCGCGGTGTTCCAGCCGCCGTATGCACGAATCTTGAACAGCAGACCGCGATTGCGGAGCTGCTCCATCAAGGCGTTATCAGCACCGTTGGCGAAGGCAATATCAGCAATGGCGACTTTATAACCCTTGTTGACATAATCGGAAACAATATCAGCGAAGTATTTTGTACCCTCGCGATCTTTGGCGTCGTTGAGAGGAACCATTGCCTCATAGGTTTTGCCGTTCGGGTTGGTGTTGACGGTGAGGACAACATTGGCACGTTCCGGCGAAGGCACTTTCATAGCACCCGCCGCAGTGATAGCTGAATCAATGGAATCAGAAATTTTTTCATCGGAGTAGGCAGGAATTGTGTCGCCGCCTCTGCCCCAGTTGTAATGGACGTAGACAAAAGGAATGTCTTTAGTCTTATCGTTGATGGCACGAGTCAGCATAATCATTCCGACTTCATCAATACCGGCGATAGCTTGATATTTTGTCTTATCCAAGTCTTTGCCGTATGTTTGAAGGTGACGGCTTTCAAGATGCGTCTGCGAATAAGGTGCATTATCGTCGCGACCAAGCAACAGACAATTAAAAGTATTGCTCTTTGCAAGATCAATGAGTTTTTTGTTGGCGTTGAAGTTTTTGCTGCGGCGTCCCATCCAATCGCTCAACGCCTTCGACGGAATCAACTTTTGAAGGAAATCATATTCCTTCTTCTCGCGTCTGTTCAAGCCTTCTATTTCTTTTTTGTCGTTGAGTTCGGTATATCTGAAAATGTCTGCACCATAGCTGCGATAATATTCAGGCTCCTCATGGCCGGACGCTGCACCGCTTCGTGGTGTCCTCATAATGGAACCGAAAACGTAAATCGGCAGCTTTTTGTGTTCTTTGCGAAAATCTTGGAATTTAGCCGCTCTGGTTGAAATGGTATGCTCGTCAAGGTCGTGTTTGCGTGAACCGACAAGACTGCCGTAAAGCATAGAATCAGAGGAGATGACGGCGGCTTTAATGGTTTTATCTTTTTCGGTGGTGAGTGTAAGCCATTCCCAGAGCTTTTCGGGATCGCCGAGATCGTCTCTTGAGCCGAGCATATCATTTGGCGGTACAATGACTTCATAGCCGAGTTTTTCGATGACTTCGGCGGTCTGCTTGTTTGATATTGGCCTGTTGTCTTGCGGAATGTAGAGGATTTTCCCCGGTTGTCCGTTGTCTTTAGATTTAGCCTGAGCGGTTGGAATAGTAAAAAGTGAGGACAATATAAGCCCTGTCACTGTGACCGCCTTCCAGAATTTGTTCAAAGTTTACGCCTCCTAATTTAAAATAACTATAATATTGTAACCGAAAGTGCAAAAAATTTCAACATAATTTGCCAAACTTACCGACAAATGCTATAATTTTCTTCAATAATCAAAAATGGAAGTGATATTGTGAAGAAGAAACAGAAGAAAGCTCCGACGAAAGTAAAGAAAAACTCTGCTACGTTACCTGCAACAAAAAAATCCGACATTCCGCCGGAAAAGCCTAAGGATACTATAGGGCGCAAAATCTATCAGTATGTTATGCAGCTACCGGATTAGTTTGGATTAGTTTTAGTGCAGACAATTTAACAGGCGTTTAATAAAATTTTCGGGTGAAAATTCCCTGCCGGCGAGTGCAAGCCCTTCGGCATACTTTTCAGCATTTACATCAAAATTGTTGATAAATTCCTCCAAAACTCTGCCCAGCTCTTGCAGATTGCCACTACTAAAAACTTCACCTATTTTAAACTTGGCAAAAACTTCGGGATTCATATCATCGCTGGCAATAACCGGCTTTTGAAAACCTATCGCCGTGAAGAGCATTCCACCCCAGTGATACCTGTAACGCGGTGCGGAATAGGGCATCAACAGTGCATCAACATCTGCTATCGCCCTCTGCCATTCTGCACCGATCAGACCTTTATGCAGGAATGAAATTTTTTGATTGGGATTGTCAATTTCTTTCGTTATATTTGAATACTTGTTGATAATTCGCTCAAAATCCTCACTGTCTTCAGCGTGCATAGTCGACCCCTGCACAATCAGCTTGACGGGCTTGGTGTACTTGCCTTTGATAAATACCTCAAGAAAATCCTCCAGTTTCTTTTCGCGGCGATACTGCCCGAAAAAACCTATCTTTAATTCAGAATTGGGAAGGCGAAACGCGGGATTAAAATCAATATCGCGTGGGGTATAAGTCGGCGGATAGATGGGGAACATATTGTCAAGGCGGCGACCAAGTATATCATCACCAAAAGTCAAGACAACGAGCTTGATATTTTGGTAAGGCAGGAGTTTAGCGGCTTCATTAAAGAATTTGTCGACTTCTGAAGGATTTATTCCGTGAAGTATGAATATGAGCGGTTTTTTGATATTCCGCAAAACACTGCGATTGAGGGCTCGTAAATATCTGAAAGTGGAAGTCGGAATAATGAGCAAATCAAATTCTTTTTGCCTTTCGTAGAGTTGATGATACCAGCGTTGGCGGTTTATTTCACGCTTGGCGGCGGCAAAGATTTTTTTGATACCTCTTGAGTTGGTGTAGGTTACAGCCTCACCGTTGAGTTTATTGATAGGCACCTTGTAATCGAATTGGAATACGAAATTCTCCGGCACATAAAAATTTACTTCGTGGCCGAGGTGCTTGGATTCTTCAACAATGATTCTGTCAAAGTCGACTTCGTGACCACCGGGTGTCATTATATTTTCAAAGACGGCAATTCTCATTATTCGCTCCATTCCTATCACTGACAGCGTTTGGATTAAAAAAGTGGGGTAAATTCAATATTTAACACAACTTTTTGATAATCTTTGCAGGGACGCCGCCAACGACAACATTATCAGGCACATCTTTCGAGACGACAGCCCCTGCCGCAACGACCGCATTTTCACCGATTGTGACACCCGGCAAAATCGTAGCGTTCGCACCTATCCAGACATTTCGCTTAATGTGAATAGGCTTGCAGGTGATGATCTGACGCTCGTTGTAGTCGTGATTGTTGCTTATCAATGAAACATTTGCCGCAATCATCACATCATCATCAATGGTGATACCGCCCGCACTCATGCACAGGAGATTGTACATAATGGAGACGCGGTTACCGATATGCACTTGGTTGGCAAGGTTGACTTGCAGCGGCGGCATGACTTTTGAATCCTCACCAATATCAGAAAACAATTCTTTAATGAGTTTGTCACATTCCGGTGTATTCGGCATAGTATTATTGATCTTAAAGCAAAGTTGATTGCTCCTAATACTCTCACTCTTGCGCTCAAAGTTCTGCGTTCTCAAGTCAATTCTTACTTCTTCCATTCGTTTGACCTCTTTCTTGTGATTTTTGAATTTTTGTTAGAGCACCCTCAATATCCGGTCCTCCATTTTTGTCGTTGCAAGTCATTTTGCAACGCGGATAGAGGGAACAGCCCCAAAATATACTGTTATCACTTCTTTTTCTGCGTTGAACCATAAAACCCTTTTTACACAGCGGACACTTAATCTCACTCACGACAGGCTCATATTCAACACCATCAGAAGGCGGTGCGGCTTTAATATCGCATTCGATTGCCTTTTCGCAGAGTTCCTCGGTGAATTTGACTTGACCTTTCAAAAAATCTTGAAGAGTCCCTTCACCTTCAGACATTGAGTGCAGCTTATCCTCCCATACGGCAGTGGCGTCGGGATAAGTCATCTCGTCCGGCAAAGCGTCAACCAATAGATAGGCCTGTTCAGTCGGCTTTAAGACCTTCGCCTTGCCCATTGTGGTTAAGAATCTGCGCTTGATTAAGTCGTCGATTATTGTTGCCCGTGTTGCCTCTGTACCGATTCCGTATACATCTTTGAGCTGTTTCTTCGCCGCCTCGCTCTTGACGTATTTGTGAATTTCTTTCATTCCCTGAATCAATGTTGCCGGTGTAAATCTTGACGGCGGCTTGGTTGTTTTCTTTAGAGTGCTGCCCTTCTGATATTCAACCGAATCACCCTTCGCCATCTTTGGCAATGTGACTTCCAATTCGTCCTCATTAGGCTTGACATTCTGCCAATTTGCATACATTTCTTTCCAGCCGAGATGCTTGGTTACTTTACCCTTGACGGCAAACGTCTCGCCCTTGTAGTCAATGTTGACGGTCGTTTCGTCATAGATAAATTCAGGATAGAATTGAGCCATATACTGTCTCGCAATCAACAGATAAATATTTCTCTCCATCTCACCGAGTGACTCAAGCGGAGCCAGCTTAGTTGTCGGAATGATCGCGTGATGTGCCGTGATTTTGGATTTATTCCAAGCACGGCTTTTTTTGGCAGGATCAGCATTTTTAGCCCAAGTTGAGAATCTTTGATTGTTGACTTTTGTGAGGTTGCCGAGTATGATTGAGGCGTCCTTATGCTGATTCGGTGGGAGGTAGGAGCAATCGGAGCGGGGATAGGTTGTCAACTTCTTTTCGTAGAGACTTTGGGCAATGTCAAGCACATTTTGAGGCGAATAACCCAACTGCTTGCCCGCCATTACTTGGAGTGCGGAGAGTGAAAACGGCAGGGGCTGCCAGTCCTTTTTCTCCTTCGTTTCGTACAAGGTCATTTTGCCGTCGTGTGGATTTTCCTTGAACTTATTGAGCATTTCGTCAGCAAAGTCTTTATTGATAAGCCGCTTGCTGTCGTCAAAGTGCTGCTTGTTGGATTGTTCGATTTTAGGCACCCACTGTGCGGTGAAGTCACCATTTTGATGTTTGAACTCAGCACGAATCAAGTAGTAGTCAGTCGGTTTGAAGTTCTCTATCTCACGTTCGCGTCGGACAACCAAAGCAAGCGTCGGCGTCTTAACCCTGCCAATCGGCAGCACCAATTTTTTGTAACCTGCCCTCCGCACCGCAAGAGTATAGGCTCTGGAAAGATTCATTCCTATCAACCAATCAGCTCGCGATCTCGCAAGGGCGGACTGCTTGAGATTGAAGAAGTCAGCATTATCACGAAGATCAGCATTAGCACTCTTGATACTCCTTGCGTCGAGGGCATTTAGCAAAATCCTCTTGACGGGTTTCTTGTTGCCAACATAGTCAAGGACTTCATCAACGAGGAGTTGCCCTTCACGATCAGGATCACCTGCGTGGATAATCTCATCAGCCTCGCTGATCAACTTCTTGACAATATAGAATTGTTCCCTAGCCTTGTAATCAATGATCATCTTCCATTCCGTGGGAACAATCGGCAGGTCGGCAATATTCCACCTCTTATATCTGGCATCATACTCTTCAGGCTCGGCAGCTCTCAAAACGTGACCATAAAGCCAAGTGACGACGCCCTCACCCGTTGCAATGTAACCTTTACCGCTGGTGTCGTGGGGTGTTTTGAGACATTTTGCAATCTCCCTGCCCATGCTGGGCTTTTCGGCAATATACAATCTCATAATCTACCTCATTATATATTATCGCTTTAATACGAACTTACAGAAGATACAAAGAATGGCGGCAAAGGCAATAAATCCCAATATTTCCGGCATGGCACCGCTTGTAAATTCTTCAGAGGCAATGGAGAGCGGAGCATCACTGCCGCCATTACTGACTGAAACAACAATCACCGCAGCGAGCAGCACACCCATTATTGACTCACCGACAATCAAACCGGACGCAAAGAGCGTGCCTCTCCGTTTATGATCCTCAATGGCTTCTTCATTGAGATTACGATTATGAAGTGATTTGTCAAGGAAATAGCCCATTGCAGCACCAATGATTAACGGTGTCTGAATTGATGGCGGGAGATAAATTCCCATACCGACGGCAAGCGGTGGAAGTGCATATTTAGTATTTTTGGTGAGGAGAAGATTTACAATCACTAAAACTACGCCGAGTGCTATTCCAATGTAAATGTATTTCCATTCAAGCTGTGCAGAGAAGATACCTTGAGCAATGGTTGTCATCAATGCTGCTTGCGGAGCGGAGAGGGCAGTGTCGGGATTCATATCGGGACGCGGCAGAGCACCCGGAAAACCATAAGCCTCATAGAGTAAGTTGAGCACAGGAGCAATAACGAAGGCACCAACCACACAGCCGAGAAGTAAAGCAACCTGCTGACGCCAAGGGGTAGCACCGACGAGAAAGCCTGTCTTGAGGTCTTGCATATTATCATTTGATATACAAGCAATAGCAAAGATTATACTTGTCGTAAAAATTGCAATCGCCGTCGCAAATTTCTCACCATTCGGCAAATCAAATATCCCAAAAGATGTACAAAGTGCAAAAATCACAAGTGATGATATTATAATTGCAAGTATTCCGATCCCCGACAGTGGACTGGAAGAAGTTCCGATGAGACCTGCCATATATGCACAGGCAGCCGCAACAAAAAAGCCCATCATCACCGCAAGGACTACACCGACGACCACAAATGTCAAAGTCTGTGTCATAGGAAGACCGGCAGGACTGACGAAACTATAAAAGACGCAGAGTAGTCCGATCGTAACAATCAAAAAAACAAGACCAACTGACTTAACGGACATATCAATATCCATTCTATGTTTGCCCTGCTCTGCTTGCGAGGAGCGCACCGCCGCGAGTGATTCTTTAACGCCTTCAATTACAGGCTTGGCTAAAGAAATTAAAGTCCATACAGCGGCAACACCCATTGCACCTGCACCAACCAATCTGACACGCTGAGAATACATCATCTGGGCAAAATCCTGCATACTTTGACCGTCAAGCGGAACTTCCGTTATTGTGTAGTACGGAACAAAACCCGCCCAAGCAATCAAAATACCCGCAAGCATAGCAAGCCCGCTTGTGATACCGACAAGATAACCAGCACCGACAAGTGCGGTTGAGTAACCAATAGGAAATTGCGTCATTCCCTTGCCGATAGGAAACCACATTGAAAGACCACCGGCAAGAACATAGAGACCATTAGTCAAGAATGAGACGATAGAGGCGAGAATACTGCCGCTCATTATTTCCTTGAGACCTCCGATTGATTTATCTGATTGAGAGCCGGCTCTTAAAATTTCAGCCGCGGCGACGCCTTCAGGATAGGGCAAGTCACTGTGTACAACCATAGCACGGCGCAGAGGGATTGTAAACAACACACCCAAACAGCCGCCGCAAGCCGAAACTATCAACACTTGCCAAAATTCAAAATTCTGCCAATAACCTATCATCAGCATACCCGGTATCACGAAGATGATTGCTGAGAGTGTACCTGCCGCGGAGGCTTGTGTCTGAACCATATTATTTTCCAAGATGTTGGCGTCTTTGCACATTCGCAGGACAGCCATCGAAATAACAGCCGCAGGAATAGCTGAGGAGAACGTCAAGCCTACCTTGAGACCGAGATAAACATTTGAGGCAGTGAAAATCACTGTCAAGATTGCACCGAGTAGCATACCGCGCATTGTAAGCTCAGGCAGTGTCAGTTCGTGTTTCATAAATTCTGATTCATTTTTCTTCATAGCTTACCATCAATTCTAAGATCTTTGATCATATTGTAATATATTTTCATAGTTAATCTGAATTTTTTGTGATAAATTAGATTCGGTATCAAACCAGACAGGCGGTCAATCAAGCCTCAGAGATGAGGTGACGCTTATGAAGATGAAGATTGCAATGGTCATTGTGACTATTATCACAATTCTCGTCTTAACGAGCAAAGTAGCCGCCTAGGTCTCAACTAGACAGCTACTAATCTTCTTTAACTTATAATCACAACATATATAATCGAGGCTGACCGTCTAACGTGATACCAACGCTCTGTTGTCGCAGAGCGTCTCTTTATTTGTAGTATTTTTTGCCGGCAGTCTGAAATTTTTGTGATAATCAGATATGATATCAAACCAGACAGGCGGTCAATCAAGCCTCAGAGATGAGGTGACGCTTATGAAATTATCAGAAATTGCAAAGTCGATGATAATTGCAGGATTTATTGTTAGTGTGGAAATCTTTGGAGGTTGCGGTGATGAAACTGCCTCAGATAGCGCAAGTGAAAAAATTATTTTTACAAAATCGTTGGTCGCCGGAGAAAATGGCAAAGGCTGTCTCTTAACTTTAACCGACAGAAAAAGTCGCTTTCAAATAAAAAAGCAGTTCAGGTGTAAGCAAAGCTATGATAGAGGCACTAAGGGGGCAATCGCTTTTTTCCGTTACTCCTGACAGAGATAAGGAATTTGCCAAACACTCTAAAGTAACAAAAGCATTGGGAGTAAAATTTTACTTTCCACCGACACATCATCCATAGGAGCGTGTTACAAATGAGAACACCAATGGCTTACTGCATGAGTATTTTCCTAAAGGACAAGACATAATTGATCTCAGCGATGAATATTTGCAAACTAAAATTTCAGATTTGAACAATCGACCGAGAAAATGTTTGGGATATAAAACTTCTGCGGAAATTTATTTTTCTACTTCGTTGCTTTTCACTTGACAATTCAATGATAAAAAAACAGCCTAAGCGACTGACGATTGAATCATATTCAGAAATTTTAACGAGTTTAGTGGTGATTCCAAAACAGATTGAGCATAATTGTAAAAAAATTTTTCTGCCGCCTCCAATTCACCTGACTTTAAAGAAAATTTCGCAGAGTCCTTCCAATCGAAGTTTATCAGCAATTCAAAGAGTTTTTCCAGTGATTGTGGATATTCTATCGCAAAGCCTGAAAGTTGTATGAATTGACAAGAGGATATTAAGGCTACAATTCGCGGGTTGCGTTTATCAAAGGCTTTCAAAGCCTTCAACAGCAAGGTATATACAGAGTTGTCAACTTGTCCTATGGGTGACATTTTATTAACCAATTCAAACAAAATAGACGCATAAGCCAATTTTGACAAATTTTCACTAATATTATAGAAATCGATTATATCAGCCTCATGCACTCTATAAACCGGTGAACTCTTGATAAACTCTAAAGATATATGATTGAACATCTGCATGGCACCGGAGATCGGACTTTTAGCCCTTCTGCAGTTGTAGGCATTAGCCTCAATCTTACCAAATTCTTTAGTATAAAAAGACACCACTCTGTTGGCGTCTCCAAAATCCGTAGTTGCGAGGACAACTGCCTCAGTTTTACAAAACTTTTCCATTAAATCAATCGCTAACTCTTTCACAATTAAAAAAATTCAATTTACATTATATTTTATACTACAAAATTTTAGAGGCAAAGTCAAGAAAAAATTTGTTGCAGTCTTGCCGTGAACGTGCTAAAATACAAAATAGTAAAATATTCATCTGGGAGGAGTAAATATTGCAGAGGCAAACGACATTAAAAAAAGAAGTGTCTTGCGCCGGAATAGGATTGCACTCAGGGCAGCAAGTCTCACTGAAATTAAAATCGGCACCTGTTGACAGCGGCATAATATTTAAACGTGTCGATTTGCCGAACAGTCCGCAAATACAGGCAACAGCCGCAAACGTCACCGCGACAGTCAGAGCAACTACCTTGGAGCAGGACGGTGCCAAAGTTTTCACGATTGAGCATTTGATGAGTGCATTTCACGCAGCTAAAATCGACAACTGTTTAATTGAGATTGATGCTGAAGAGCCGCCGGTATTGATGGGAAATTCCGTTGATTTCTTCCGCCTTATAAAATCCGCCGGCATTGAGGAGCAGGAGAGCGAACGTCGCGAGGTAATAATAGATAAGATTTATCGCGTTGATGATCTGAATGATAATGGGCGTCGATTCGTCCTTGCCCTGCCTTATGATGGCTTTAGAGTCAGTTTTACTTCCGTCAACCCCCACCCGCTGGTTGGTATACAATATAGAGATTTTATCATTGATGAGGAGATTTACGAAAAAGAAATTGCACCGGCAAGAACCATTGCTTACGAGAAAGAGATAGAGGCTCTGCACTCAATGGGTTTGGGTCTCGGCGGCACTCTTGAAAATGTGATAGTCTACAATGATAATCGCTGGCTGAACGATTTAATCTATCCTGATGAGCTGGTGAGACATAAGATTCTTGATCTGATTGGCGATATGAGACTTGCGGGAATTATCAGAGGTCATATTATTGCAGCGGCCTCCGGTCACGCTCTCAACACCAAGCTGGCTAAAATGATAGCCGCCGATTTTAATTAAGAAAAATATTTAGGAGTGATATAAATGGAACTCGATATTAACGAAATTAAAAAGATTCTTCCTCACAGACCGCCGATGTTATTGGTCGACAGAATATTGGAGATAGAACCTTTTAAATCTGCAACAGGCTTGAAAAATATCACTATGAATGAGCCGCAGTTTTTGGGACATTTTCCCGAAAAGCCTATAATGCCCGGTGTACTGCTCCTTGAAGCTATGGCACAAGTCGGCGGGGTGGCAATGCTCTACCCTGAGGAGCACAGAGGCAAAATAGCCCTCTTCGGTGGTATGGATAATATCAAATTCAAGCAAATTGTGATTCCCGGTGACACATTGATAACCAAGGCGGAAATTGTGAGGGTACGCGGTGATTTCGGTGTCCTGCACGCTGATGGTTATGTCAAAGATAAAATGGTTGCCTCCGCTGACTTTAAATTCGCACTGAAACATCAAACGGAACTTTAATCTGATTAAAAATTCTCCCAAACAAGGGCAACAGTTACACCGTCAAACTTGCTCTTGCTGAGGGCAACTCTTCCACGTTCAACGCAGGACAATGCCGCAGCCTCACAGATATTTCCTACACCAACGGTGTTTTTGACAAATTCCGATTCCGATAAATTGTATTTATTGATTGTACGCTGTAAAGTTTCAGCATTGAAAAATAAAATTTTGCGATCAATCGACTCTGCAAATTCAAGCAGACCTCTTTCTTTGCTCTTAATGTCAACAGAGGCAATCAAAGAAATGCGTTCGACCGGCTGTTCAATCCTCCTGCAGGATTCAGTGACAGCCGTTTTAATTTGCTCTTTTGAAGTCCCACGTCTGCAACCGATACCAACAATCAACCTCATTGGCGACAAGTTCAAGATAGTCTCACCTGCTGT
>CAJODU010000043.1 GCA_905233325.1 uncultured Selenomonadaceae bacterium | reverse complement strand
GAGTGAGGCTATCCGCTACTGGGCAACCAACATCAGAGATACCTACTACCTGATTGGCTCCTGCGTGGGTCCTCACCCTTATCCGACTATGGTACGCGACTTTCAGAGCTGCATAAGCCGTGAGCTGCGTGCTCAATGTATCAAAGACTACGGAAGACTTCCCTCTCACCTCGTTGCCTGTGTTGGCGGCGGTTCTAATGCTATCGGCTTTTTTCACGAGTTCCTTGATGACAAGCGTGTCCATATGATTGGCGTTGAGGCAGGTGGGAAGTCCAACTCTGAAAATGCCAAGACATTGAGCGGTCGCGGGCGTCCCGGTATTCTGCACGGTGCCTACAGCTATCTGCTGCAGACGCAGGAGGGGCAGGTTGTCGAGGCTTACTCTGTCAGTGCCGGTCTTGACTATCCCGGTGTCGGTCCCGAACATTCATACTTCAAAGACGAGAAGATCGCCTTCTATGATTCCGTCACCGATGATGAGGCTCTTGAAGGATTCAAACGTCTTTCAAAATTGGAAGGGATCATTCCTGCTCTTGAGAGTGCCCACGCAATAGCCTATCTTGATAAACTAATGCCGAAGACCACGGAACGTGACTTTGTGGTGGTGTGTCTCAGCGGGCGCGGTGACAAGGACGTGGCGTCTGTCGCTGAGATGTTGGGAAATAAGCAATGAAGAAAGAAATTGAGGGTTTCAAATTCCAGTGGGACGACAAAAAGGCGAGTATTAATCTCAGTAAACATGGAGTATCATTCTTAGATGCCGCTTGGGTTTGGCAAGATGAATATAGAATGGATTTTATTGACGACAAACACAGCATTGAAGAAGAAAGATATATAACCATTGGCAAGGCTAATGATGTTTTGTTTGTCGTATACACTGAACGTGATGATGAATATAATATCAGACTGATCTCTGCAAGACCGGCAAAAGAAGATGAGAGGAGAGATTATGATGAGTACCGTGCATTACTTTCTGGCAAAAGATGCTAAAATGAGCGAAGAACAAAAAAATCGTATCAGTGAAGCTGCAAAAAGGCCTTTTGTTTACGATGAAGATTGCCCTCCGCTTACCAGAGAAGATCTCAAAAAAATGAAACGTCGTATGGTTGATCCCAACAGGCATTTGATTAAACTCATTATTGAACAGTGAGGTTGTTATGAAAAGATTAGATAATGCTTTAGAAAAACTCAAGAGCAACGGCCGCAAAGCTCTGAATATCTACATTACGGCAGGTGCACCGGACTACGACACTTCCAAGCGTGCCATTATTGAGGCTGTCCACGCCGGTGCAGACATCATTGAGCTCGGAATACCGTTTTCCGATCCGCTTGCTGACGGCCCCGTAATTCAAGCCTCTTCAGCCGCCGCTCTCAGGAACCGCATGTCACCGTACAGGGTTCTGACTATGGTCAGAGAGCTCAGACGCTCGATTGACGCTCCTATAGTCGGTATGGGCTATATCAATTCGATAATAAGTTACGGCTACCGTTACGGAATGGATTATAACGGCTTTGAGCGTTTCGTCACCGAGGCAAAGATCGCCGGTATGGACGGTCTGATCATTCCTGATGTGCCGCATGAAGAATCAACTCAAATGCGTGCAATCAGCCGCAAGAAGGGGATTCACCTTATTGAGTTCATCACTCCGCTCACTTCTGATGAGCGAATGAAGAGCACTTGCACTGATGCCAGCGGTTTTATCTACTGCGTCTCCAACACCGGCGTCACGGGCGTGAAGGACTTGGACTTCAGCCAGATCTCTGAAGTAGCTGTCCACGCGAGAGAGTATACTTCGACGCCTCTTATGATTGGATTTGGTATCGGAACACCTGAGGCCGCGCAGAATGCCTCAAAGAATGTTGACGGCGTTATAGTCGGCTCCGCTGTCGTCAAGCGTCTCATGGACGGCAACTTCACAGGTGCTATGGATCTGATTAGTGCCATGCGCTCTGCCCTTGATGCCGCTTGATCTAAGCAGGGTATAATTCTTCGTCAAGCTGAACGCTCAAAAAAACTGAGAGGCAATCTCAACCAGAGATTTCAGGCTTGACGGTATCAATCAAAAAATGCTATAATCCTATTGTAATTCCAACTTTGCAATAGGAGTGTGAAAATCTTTTGGATAACATAGGCTTGCCGCTCACGCTGATTTTAATCTTGATAGTAATGAGCGGCTATTTTACTTTAATGAAAACGGCTTTCTTGGAAAGTCATCACGGAAAACTGGAAAAGTTGACTGACGCGGAAGACATCTTTGATATGTTTGAATCGTCTGAAAGATATATTGCAGCGGCACAAGCAGGACTTACCGCAATTAAAATAATCTCCGGCTTTGTCACCGTCTTGCTTGTTCCGATAATATCCGACCTCTTTGTCGCGGTGAATTGCTTAGTCACAACCACCGTCTGTGTTGTCAGCATAATATTTGTAATGCTGCTTTTTGGTGAATACTTACCGAACAGGATTGTCAAGCAGACGCCGGAGAAGTTTTTGATAAAATATCATGCAGGTTTTAAATTGATTGCCATTCTGATAAATCCTATCGTCACAATCATTTCAAAAATTACAGGTATGTTGATGATGATTCTGGGAATGAATGAGGAGGTTGAAGAGGCTGTCACTGAAGACGAAGTTAAGGAACTGATTGAACAAGGCCGCGAGGACGGCACTTTCGAGAAGGAAGAACAGGCACTGGTTGACAGAATCTTTCAGCTTGGCGACGAGACTGCCTACTCTCTTATGACACCGCGCACTCAAATTGTCTGGCTTGATCTTTCCGATCCCATTGAACATAACCTCAAAGTTATAGCAAAGCATAATAATGAAATAATCCCCGTCGGCAACGGCAGCTTGGACGATTGCCGCGGAATTTTATATACAAAGGATCTGCTCAACGTTGCACTGACACAGAAACTCAAATCGCTTGAACTCACCGAGCTGCTTAAAAAGCCGATTTATGTTCCGAGGACTATGGAGGCCTTCAGACTCTTGGAAAAATTCCGCAGTACAGGGGTGCATGAGGCTATGGTGCTTGACGAATATGGCGGCGTTGTCGGTTTTATCACTCTTGAGGATTTATTGACGGAAATTGTCGGTGCGGACTCCAACACTGACACCGAATCGACACAATTTACAATGATTGGCAGTGATTCCTGGTTCATAGACGGTCTCTATGATATTGCCGACTTCAAGAAGAAGTTTGACATTGATGAGCTGCCGGAGGAGGAGCACGACCATTATCAAACTATGGGCGGTTTTCTGACTTCATACTTCGGACGTATTCCCAATGTTGGGGATCGCTGTGAGTGGAATGGGCTGCGTTTTGAGATAATCGGTATGGATCGTGCTCGTATAGACAAGGTACATGTCACAAGGATTAGTCAATCATAATATATGCATCAAAAAAGGGTTAAGGTTTTAATCAGACCTTAGCCCTTTATTATTGAGTTTATTTTACTTTTTTGAGTTCAGTTGTTGATTCTTTGTCGGAATCCTTATCCAAAGGCGGACGAGTTACAACATCATCAATGAGACCATAGGCTTTTGCCTCTTGCGCTGTCATAAAATTATCTCTCTCGGTGTCGGCAACTATCTTCTTGCGAGTTTGACCGGTATGGCGGCAAAGAATGTCATTTCCGACCTCACGAAGTCTCAATATCTCCTTAGCTTGAATTTGAATATCCGTTGACTGTCCGCTGGCACCTCCAAGCGGCTGGTGAATCATAATCCTCGCAAGCGGCAGAGCGAATCTCTTGCCCTTTGCTCCGGCAGTGAGGAGAAGTGAACCCATCGACGCTGCCTGCCCTATGCAGATAGTTGAGACATCAGGCTTAATGTATTGCATGGTGTCATAGATTGCAAGACCGGCAGTCACAACGCCGCCAGGACTGTTGATGTAGAGGTGAATATCCTTATCGGGATCTTCGGATTCCAAAAAGAGCAGTTGTGCCACTATGGAATTGGCAACATCATCATTGATGGGTCCGCCGAGAATTACGATCCTGTCCTTGAGCAGACGCGAATAAATATCATAAGCTCGCTCGCCGTAGCCGGTTTTCTCAACGACCATCGGCACATAATATGCCATAATCTCACCTCAATTATTATTTTTTATCAGCTTTTTTGCCTTCTGCCTTTGTATCTTTGTTATTTTTACTATCTTTGGCGTCCTTAGTGTCTTCTTTGATATTTTTGTCCTCTGTGGAGGGCTTGCTGTCCTTCTTTGCCTCTTCTTCGTCTTTGACCATATTGTCAATGATGAACTGCATGGCCTTTCTTCTGCGGACATTGGTATGAATGGCAGAGAGTTGTTTATTTTCTTTCAGAATTTTGACGATCTGCTTGGGTGTCACTCTATAAGTCAATGCCATTATAGCGATCTCGTTTTCGATCTCTTTTGGATCAACTTCTATATTCTCCTGCTTTGCCACTGTTTCGAGCAGGAGATCATCGCGGACATCTTTCTCAGCACCTTCTCTATAGCTCTCACGGAGGTGATCCATATCGTAGCCGGTATACTGCAGGTAACTTTCAAATGTCATACCGCGTGATTGAAGCTGCAGAGAAAGCTCATTTATTAATTGTGAAATGCGGTTTTCAATCATCACCGGCGGAATATCAACAGTCATATTTTCGACTGCCTTGTCAATAGCCTCTCTGTGCTGCTTTTCCTCTGCTCTGCGCTTGGCTCCGGCCTCAAGATTTTTTCTAATATCAGCCTTGAAGTCCTCAATAGTCTCAAATTTGCTGACTTTCTTGACAAATTCTTCATTAAATTCAGGGAGCTGGCGATGCTTGATTGACAGAACCTTGCATTTAAAGACGGCGTCCGCTCCTGCATATTCAGCACTGTGATAATCTTCAGGGAAGGTAACTTTCACATCTTTTTCTTCGTTGACTTTAGTGCCGATGAGCTGCTCTTCAAAACCGGGGATAAAGGTGCCGGAGCCGATTGTCAAAGGATAGCTCTTTCCTGTGCCGCCTTCAAAAGTCTCACCGTCAATGGAGCCTTCAAAATCAAGAGTGATAAAGTCACCATCTTCAACGACAGCATTTTCATCAGTATCAATCAAAGTTGCATGATGATCGCGCAAAACGTCTATCTGTTTTTCGACGTCTTCATCAGTCACTTCTTCAACCGTTTTCTTAATGTCCAGACCTTTATACTCACCGAGTTTTACCTCAGGATATGGCGTAAATGTTACCTTAAAGACAAAATCTTTGCCTTCTTCGTTGGTGATGACTTCCGGCTTCATCTCAGTGACAGGAGTGATTCCCTCTTCTTTGAGAGCATCAGTTGCTGCCTCTTGGATCAAAATATCTGCGGCCTCTTCCATAACATATTCCTTGCCGAGCTGCTGTTCGACAATGTGTTGAGGTGCCTTGCCTTTTCTGAATCCGGGGAAGTTATAACGATTTGCCAGTTTTTTGCAAGCCGTTTTTCTTGCTGTTGCGAGTTTATCCGCTTCAAGCTCAACAGTTAAAGCTACTTCGTAATTATCCAAATTTTCCTTGGTGATTTTCATCTTACAAAAAAACCTCCTACTAATATGTGTACAACACGAAATTTATTTTATCACATACAAATTGAAATGACAAGCATTTATTTAAAGCTGTCCGCTGAACATAGAAAAATCATTGATTTGACGCCACTGCGGCTATTGAGAGGCACGCCTTATCAGATAAGCTCCAAAGAAGAGACCTATTATATTAGGAATCCAGACGGCGTACATTGGTGAGATTGCTCCGCTCCTGCCGATTGCATTTGCCAGCGTCATCACAGCATAATAGACAAATATTATTATAACACTCAGTGCAAAACCCATTGAGGAACTGTTTCGTGTCGGCTGGAGACCTAAAGGCACACCGATGAGGGCAAATATCAGACTTGCCATTGGGACGGTGACTCGTTGATAAAGTTCTGTCTCCAGCTTGGCGGTGTTGACATATTGCGTCTTCATTATGCTGATCTGTGCCTTGAGTTCTTCCATAGTCAATTCTTCCGGCTTCTTCTGCTCACGGACGATCTGTCTGGGACTTGCCTTCACCGGCAGAATCTGCTTTTCAAACCTCATTGAGTGGATACGCTCATCTTCAGAGACATCATAAATCATTCCGCGATGCATTATCCAACTGTTGTCTCGCCACTCGGCATACTCAGCATTTTCGACGTGTATAACGTGACCATCCTCGTTAAATTCCTGCATTGTCACACCTTGCAGATTTTCGCTCTTTGCCTCATACTCGCGAGCATAAACAAGACGTTGAATCTTGCCGTTGTTGATCTCTTTGACTATGATATGTTCTTGAGACTTCATCTCAGTGTTGCCCTGAATTTCGTAGTAAAGGACATTGTTATAAGCCGAATTTGCCCAAGGAACAACGTATTCATTGAACAAGATGGCAAGTCCGCTGAAAACAAATCCCAAGAGTATCGCCGGTGCTGCAATCCTTGAAAAACCTATTCCGCAGGACTTCATTGCCGTTATCTCACTGTTGCTGGAAAGGCGACCGAAAGTCAAAAGCGTTGCAAGCAGCATCGACATTGGAAAGGTCCACATTATTATTGCCGGCATTCCATAGACGAAAATTTTTACAACTGCTGTGAAAGAGGCACCATAATCGGTTATATATTTTGCTATTTTAAAAAGTGTTCCCGAACCTATAAAGACCGCCGAAAATGCACATATACCAAAAATGAAAGCCGTTATTACTTCACGAAATATATATCTGTCTAAAATTCTGATTCCCATCTGCGCCTCTCCTCAGAGCATTTTGCCCTATTATATCATCAATCTTTTTCAATATCAACAAATTTTATCTTATGGCAGGAGATTTTAACTTTGTGAAGAAATGTAGTATTAAATGAAATCTGACTGAAAATCGAATGAACGGAGTGACATTAGTGAATTATGATATAATGGACACTATGGTGAGGATTGCAATGGAATCTATCCGCAATGCTTATACTTTGAATCATAATCTTGCCGTTGGTGCCTGTGTCCTTGCAAGCGACGGCACATTATACAGCGGCTGCACGGTGGATCATTCAATCCCTGAGCTTGCTCTTTCTGCTGAGGCTGTAGCTATGGCAAAGGCAATCTCTGACGGTAAGAGAGAATTTGATGCCATTGCATTGATTGCTGACATTGATGGCTATTACATTCCCGATGAGACAAGCTGTCAATTTTTGGGTGAATTTAATGTGAACAATGTTGTTTTGGCTGATTTTGATGGTAATATCGAAGTTACCAAAATTGATGAGATTATGCCTTTCCGTCAACGCCGCAAAAAGCGTAACACCAACGAAGATACTTTCCTGTTCGACAATAGCGAAGATTAATATAGAGAGCGACATCTTATTGACTATTTCCTCAATAGGGTGTTTTTTTTTGATGCGGAGGAGAAAAAAATATTGTATTACTTCCGTTTATGTTGTATGATAGAAATATAAAAATTAAAGGAGCCTCCAATGAGCGACGAAGTTAAAAAGACTCGAAGAAATTATTCAATGATCTTTAGATTCATTCAACTGATATTTGCCTTAGTGTTTGTATTTTTTTTATCATTCTTTGTGACGATTGCAATCAAGACATCTCACCCGATTGACTATATAAAAGCCGCATATTTCACGGACAATTCAACAGATAAAATCATTGAAGAATACGCCAACGATAAAAAAGAGCGGAAGACTACCATTAAAAATTCAACGAAAAATTCAACGGCAGACAAGAAAGCCAACAATGATGAACAAAGTACAAATTCAAAGGCAGAAACATCTAATGTTTCAACCTTCACCAGAGAAAAGATTGACGCCTCGACTTTCACGGGAAAGATTGAACGCCTCCGTCACATAAAACAAGCCGTCAATGATGAAATGCTGAACAAGGAGCATTACATTGTTCTTGATGATATTCCGCTGTCTTTGAGGAGAGCTGTCATTGCCGTTGAGGATTCCCACTTCTACGACCACAGCGGTTTTGATATAATCGGCATTGCCCGTGCGACTGTAGTCAATATTGAAGCAGGAGAGATAGAAGAGGGCGGCAGTACCATCACTCAGCAGCTCGTCAAGAATTTATTTCTGTCGCAGGAACAGTCTTTCACTCGCAAGGCGGAAGAATTACTTCTTGCCGTGGATATGGAGAGGAATTTTTCAAAAGACGAGATTTTGGAATTGTACCTCAATACAATCTACTTCGGTTCCAACTTTTATGGTATCTATGATGCTGCCAAAGGTTATTTTGGTGTTGAGCCTAAGGATTTAACGATAGCAGAATCGGCAATGCTTGCGGGTTTGCCCAACGCCCCCTCACTTTACTCACCATATGTCAATTTTATGCTCGCCAAGAAACGCCAGCTCATAGTCATAGATGCAATGGTCAAGGAAAACATTCTCACAAATAGCGAGGCAGAGAAGGCGAAGATAGATAATATAATCCTTGTCAAAGAATAATATTTGACATAAGTAAAGTATTTGATATAATATTCACGTTAGTCAATAACCTTCTACTCGTAGAAACAGGAGGTTACAGCTTTTGTATCATAAATTAAGTAAGGAGTAGTAATAATGGAACAAACAGCCTGGTCAATGTTGCCGCCGATTATTACCATCGTGCTGGCACTCTTGACCAAAGAAGTCTATATGTCATTAATTATTGGTATATTTTCGGGAGCATTGCTGTTTACCGGCGGCTCTTTTCTTGAATCAATCATTACAATGTTCTCCGTCATGGAAGAGAAAGTCGGCGGCAATGTCAATATTTTGGTATTCTTGGTAATTCTCGGTATACTCGTTGCGGCGATTACCAAATCCGGCGCGACTAAGGCCTATGGCGAATGGGCAGCGAGGGTTATCAAGGGCAAGCGCAGTGCAATGGGCTTGACGGCTCTTTTGGGTATTGTTATATTTATTGATGATTATTTCAACTGCTTGACGGTCGGCACTGTTATGCGTCCCGTCACCGACAAGTTCAAGATTGCCCGTGCCAAACTTGCTTACATCATCGACGCAACGGCGGCTCCGATCTGTATAATTGCACCTGTATCAAGCTGGGCAGCGGCAGTCGGTTCCTCTCTTCCTGAGGGTGCAACTGTCGATGGCTTTACAATCTTCCTGCAAACCATACCCTTCAACCTCTACGCTTGGCTGACTATGGCGTTTATGGTGTTTATCATTATGAGTGGTCGAGACTTCGCCACAATGGGTGCCACTGTCCGCAAGAATAAAGAGCATTTTGAAATTCCTTCTGAATATCGTGACTCGGTTGAAGAGGAGCAGAAAATCAGCGGCAATGGCAAAATTATTGATCTCGTGCTGCCTTTGATTGTTTTGATTGGTGCCTGTATTTATGGCATGCTTTACACCGGCGGTATTCATGATGAAGGTGTAACTATTGCCGCGGCGTTTGCTGACTGCGATTCAAGCAAAGCTCTCGTCATGGGGTCATTCATTGCATTTGTTTTCACGGGTCTGCTCTACCTTCCGCGCAAAGTTGTCTCTTTTGATGATTTCTGCGGCTGCTTTACTCAAGGCTTTAAGGCAATGGTTCCGGCGGTCTTCATTCTCTGCCTTGCTTGGACACTTTCCGGCATTTGCTCCGACAAATATCTCAATCTCGGCGGCTATGTCGGTGCAATCGTCAATGAGCATACTTCCGTTATGATGTTCCTGCCGGTTATATTTTTCCTTGTGGCTATCGGTCTTGCCTTCGCGACCGGCACATCTTGGGGAACATTCGGTATCTTGATTCCTATTGCTATGGCTATCCTCGATGCAACTAATACTGATCTTTATCCTATGCTTGTCATCTGCGTTGCGGCTATCCTCTCCGGTGCTGTCGGCGGTGATCACGCCTCACCGATTTCTGATACAACAATCTTAGCCTCAGCGGGTGCCCAATGCCACCACCTTGACCACGTCGGCACTCAAGTCCCCTATGTCCTTGTCGTTTCAACTTGCTGTATTCTCGGCTATATCGTCGACGGTTTCACTCAGAATGGCTGGGTCGGTCTTGCGACAGGCTTTATTGCACTGTTTATTGCAATGTTCATCATCAAGGCTAAAGTTCCCGTCGTTGAGGATTAA
>CAJODU010000042.1 GCA_905233325.1 uncultured Selenomonadaceae bacterium | reverse complement strand
ACGCCTGTGGAGATAGTGTAAGACTAAAGCATTGCCAATATACAAGTGACACCTTCGGGTGTTAGGCAACAAGATTGAGGCAATGCAATGCAGTTGTCGCTGAAGCAGGAAGCTCCGACCTCTTTAGGTCGTGAGTACTTCACTAACTAAATAATTAATCTTTAAATATTCCAAGTTTGCGGAAAACTTTAACACCAATTTTGCCAACCATAGGAATCCTTTGCATATCCTCTTCCAACATTCCGCCACTGACTGCCATCGCCGCGATATAGACTACACAGCCGACTATAACTGCTCCGAAAAGAGAGAAGACTGCCATATCAAATTCAGCCATAGTAAAATCATAGAAAAATTTCACAACAACTGCCATAACTGCTGCCGAAGCGATAGTTTTAACGAGTTGCCCCAATTCCATCTTGTAACCGATATATTTATATATGAAATACAAGTTGATGAAGGCCGCAACGCCCATATCTGCCGCTGTTGCCCAAGCCGCACCCATAATTCCAAGCCACGGGATTGCCGTCAATGTCCAGTTGAGAGCTACTTTCGCCGCTGCTGCGAGTATCATATTGACCATTGGTATGGTGGTATGTCCCAGTCCCTGCAAGACGCCCGTTGAAACTTGATGAAGTCCCAGCAATATTATCGATACTGCGGAAATCATCACTGCCGGACCGGCTCCAGGGGCATTGTAAATCAGCGAGGCAATGGGTGTTGCGAGTAGGAATACTATCACGAAAGCCGGAAAGCAGACAAAGTTGGAAATTCTCACTGCGGCTGCCGTTTGACGATATATCCTTGTTGTGTCCTTGAGTGCCCTTGCTTCAGAGATTGCAGGAACTATCGACACTGCAAGTGAGGCTGTCAGAATCGTTGCCAGATTTACCAAAGGGACTGCCATTCCCGTTAAGTAACCGAATAATTCTGTTGCTTGATGAACGGAATAGCCGGCAACTTCCAATCTTTGAGGAACGATCATTAAATCCAAGTTTGATACAACCGGCAACATTATTGATGCCGCACTCACAGGTAGGGACAGCGTAAAAATTCGTTTCATTATCTTGAATGCTGATTCGTTTTTTGATTGTTCGGTCGGCTTTAAATCTAAACCATATTTTATATCAATCTCTTTGTTGAGTTTGATGTGGAAATAAACCAAAACAATCAATCCCGTGACTGCTCCGGCTAATGCTCCAAGACTTGCACCCGCTGAGGCGTATTCCAAACCCATCGGGAGGAACAGATCAGCCAGCACGATCATTGTAACAACGCGGAATATTTGCTCAACTATCTGACTTACTGCCGTTGGTGTCATTCGCTGCCAGCCTTGCAGATAGCCGCGTGAAGAGGCAAGGAAAGTCACAAAAAAGACCGTCGGAGCTAGTGCAACGACTGACAAATAAGCTCTCGGATCGCGAATGAATTGAAGATCAATCAGCCAGCTTGCCGCAAAATACGTCAACACTGAAAAAAGTATTCCGGTTACAAGCATAAGTGCCATTGATATTCGGAAAACTCGCTTAGCTCCGTAGATGTCGTTGAGGGCGACACGTTCCGCCGTTATGATTGATATTGCCACAGGGACGCCCGCTTGTGAGATTGTCATCGCGAAGAAGTAAATAGGAAATGCCATTTGATACAGACCTATACCCTCACCGCCGAGTATTCGAGAAACAAATATCCAGTTGAGGGAACCAATAACTTTAACTACAAAGCTGGCGATAGTCAATATAAAAGTGCCCTTTAGAAATTTTTCATTTTTGTTAGATGTATTATTATCAGGTGAAATTTTAATGCCGGATTGATTGTCATTTTGCTGAATCAGAAACACCGCCTCAGTGATTTGGAATATCATTTAGAATAGAGATTAAGCCACTTTGAAATTTAATTCCACTTTGTATGCTTTTCATTATATCATCATTTTCATTGCAATGCTACAACAATTTAAATTTTAAATAAAAAAATATCCCTGCCTTAGGGATAAAAATTTATAATTGTATCGAATTTTATTTGACATCAATCACAATATCCGCACTTGATTTATCGGCAACGATAGTTACTCCATTTTCCACCAAAAGTTGTGACACAATCTTGCCGAGGGCGGAATCTGAATTGGCAATAGCTGCGGTCTTACCTTTAAGATTGGCATTTGCACCTTCTGTAAAGGAAATTTCATCACCAACTTGAATTTTAGGAATAGGCTTATCTTCAACGTGAATACTGCCTTCAAGGAGTTCACCCGTACCACCGTCAAATTTGATGACAACGTGACCAAGGTTTTTCAAATTCTTCTGGACATCGTTACCAACTTTTATAATTTTAAATTCAGTGTTGACAATTTTGACAATATCGCCGGACTTAATAATATCATTGTCACTGATGGGATTGCCGCTGTGCAAAACTGAAATGTCACGAAGTTCCGGAAGAACCATTGAATCATCAAACATAACCAGCATCTTGCCGGCACTGAGGAAGTTTGCAACCTGTCCACCGACGCCAACTACTTTGGTAGTGTAATACTTTTTTGCCATCAAAAACCCTCCTAAATATTCATAGTTAAATATTTACAGAAAACTCTAATTAATTCTAAATTCTTCAATATACAAATATATCCTGCAAATTGAGAAAAATTTAATAATTATTTTTCAGTTGAGTTTTTCTCCAATATTTTTGAAGGTTAAAGTTCATGCCCCATTTTGATTTTCTTGACGGTTAAATATTTTTTGTCGAATTTAGTGGGAGTTATGGCAATCGGTACTCGCTCGGTAATTTTGAGACCATGCCCTTCAAGTCCTGCGCGCTTTGCAGGATTATTTGTCATTAGTCGAATTGACGTTAAGCCGAGATCAGAGAGTATCTGTGCTCCAATCCCATAGTCTCGCAGATCCGGTGCAAAACCCAGCAAAACATTAGCCTCTACCGTATCCTTGCCCTCATCTTGAAGAGCATAGGCACGAATTTTATTTGCAAGTCCGATACCTCTGCCTTCCTGGCGCATATAGAGGACAACCCCCTCACCTTCCGCCTCAATCTTCTTGAGGGCAGTGGCAAGCTGATCGCCGCAGTCACAGCGGAGAGACCCAAGCGCATCGCCCGTCAGACATTCGCTGTGTACCCTGACAAGGACATTTTCTTTACCGGCAATATCGCCTTTGACAATAGCCAAGTGACATTTGCCGTCGAGTGAGCTCTCATAGGCCTTGATTCTGAAGTGACCGTATTTACTGGGGAAGTCAACGTCAGCAATTTTCTTGACAAAATTTTCGGTGCGTTTGCGATACTCAATTAGTGACTTTACGGTGATGATGTGGAGGTTGTGCTTGTCGGCAAATTCAAGCAGTTTGGGCGTCCTCATCATATGCCCGTCATCGTCCATAATTTCGCAGCAAAGACCGGCAGGATAGAAACCCGCAAGTCTTGCCAAGTCTGTTGTTGTCTCGGTGTGACCGGCTCGACGAAGGACGCCGCCTTCAACGCTGCGCAATGGAAACACATGCCCCGGTCTGCGGAATTGAGAACCTTTAGCATTGGGATCAATCAAAAGTTTTATCGTTCGACAGCGTTCATAAGCACTGATACCCGTGGACGTATCGAAGGCGTCAACGCTGACGGTGAAGGCGGTTTCATGATTATCAGTATTATTCTGCACCATTTGTGTGATTCCAAGTTCATCAAGTCTCTTACCTTCAATCGGCGTGCAGATCAATCCTTTGGCATAGGTCGCCATAAAGTTAATATCTTCCGGCGTGACTGTCTCCGCAGAAATAATTAAATCTCCCTCATTCTCACGATCTTCATCATCGACCACAACGATCATCTTGCCGGTTTTGATGTCTTCGATAGCTTGTTCAACAGTTGCAAAATCAGCCACAATAATCAACCTCCCAATATTTACAATGAATTGTTGACGTTTGATAATTTGAATAGTATAATTAAAACATATAGTTGAATATTTTGCAAGAGGAGACTATCATGAAATATCAAGCGGCGATTTTCGATATGGACGGCACACTCATTAATTCCTTGGAAGATATATCTGACGGTGTTAATGAAACAATGGCACATTATGGATTCCCTTCTCATACGCTTGAGGAATATCGTTACTTCGTCGGCAATGGTGCCAGAAAACTCATTGAACGCAGTATCCCGAAAGACAAAGCCGGCGATCCTGATTTTGTGAGTGAAGTGCTTAAATATTATGATAGCTGCTATAAGCGACGCTTGACAAATAAGACACACCCTTATAATGGTATTCTCGACATGCTCAAAGAACTTCAAAATAAAAAAATTCCGCTCGGCGTCTGTACAAACAAGCAGCAGTTTGCGGCTGATGAGATTATAAATGCAATCTTTCCTGCCGGTATGTTCGGCACGGTGATTGGCGATCAGAAGGGCTTGCCAAGAAAGCCCGATCCTGCTAAAGTTTTGAAAATTGCTGCTCAATTCAATGTTGAACCGAAATATGTGGCTTATTTTGGCGATACTTCCGTAGATATGGAGACCGCTCACAATGCGGGATTTTTGAGTATTGGCGTTACTTGGGGATTCCGTCCCAAGAGTGAGCTGATTGAAAGTGGTGCAGAAATTCTTATTGACCACCCCTGTGAGTTGTGGCAACATGTGGATTTTTAGTTTAATAAAAGACATTATTACCTCAAAGATGGGCAATTTGCTAAACTTACCAAAAGACCGTCAGAAAGATGAGGTCAGATATAACATGTCAGAAAACAATATCAACTACAAACGGATTTTGGTCATTGGCGACATTCACGGACATTATACCAAGTTCAAATCTCTCTATAGTAAGTTGAATGTTTCTGATGACGATCTTGTGATATTTTTGGGTGACTATATTGATCGCGGCTCTGAAAATCTCCTCATGATAAGGTGGATTATGCGAGAGTCCCGGAACGATAACATTATAGCCCTTCGCGGTAACCATGAGCAGATGATGATTGATTGTGTCAGAAACGGTGACATCAACTGGATTTTTAATGGTGGCAACGAGACTGCCAAGGAGATTAAATCAAAATTAAAAGACCACCCCAACTTGATGACTGAGGTAGTTGAGTTCGCCGAATCATTGCCTTTATTCTATCGCAGACAAATTAACGGACAGGATTATTTCTTTTGCCATGCCGGAGTTGATCCCAAAGTTCCGCTTGAAAAACAAACGGCTATGTCATTATTATGGATTCGTGAAGATTTTTTTAATCACTACGACGGTGAAACTGTGATAGTTGTAGGACATACACCTCTTCTGCTGCTTAATCCTGAAGGAAGTTTAGAAACTTGGCGCAAAGACTATCAAAAAGTGGCATTTTTAAAAAATATCAAACCTCAATGGCGTCGCAATAATAAAATTTTACTAATGGACACCGGCTCATACTTTCCGAACGGTTGTATCTCCTGCATGGATATGATCAGCGGCGAACTCTGGCAGAGTGATGTTGATTGATTCTGTAGTTACAAATATATTTTTAATCTTATTTTTAGTATTTTTTAATTTATTTCTAATTGTCATTATTCTGAAAATGTTTTATAATTTACTTGAAAGTGTGATTGTAATATATTATGTGACATAAATGATAATGTTAGTTAGAGAGGTTAGTGCTATGGCTATAAAAAAATTTTTTAAAAAAATAGCTCTTGCCATTGGATTAATGAATATGAGCTTGAGTTGTTGCCCAAATATCGCATTTGCTGAAATTATAGAACAAACTGTCGAGGCAACCGGCGTGTACAGAATGGGCGATAATGAAACACGTCAGCAGGCTCAAGAAATGGCGTTGGCTAATGCAAAACGCATTGCCGCTGAAAAAGTAATGGTCTTTCTTGACAGTTCGACTGATGTAAAAAATTTTGAATTGCAGAAAGACGAAATAAAAACCTATACCAGTGCCAGAATGCAGATTCTTGAACAAACACCTGCTTGGGACGCTCAAAATATAACTTGCAGCGTGAGCATAGTCGCAAGGGTTAAAATTGATACCGAGGCATTAAAAAATATCGGTTCATCATCATCGCAAGGCGGAAATACTACTGTTTCTATGCTGAATGACAAAGAAGTCAGAGCTGAGGGCGAATATCAAATGGGCGGCAACGACACTATGGAACAGGCCAAAAGTCTCGCCCTCAAAAATGCTATAACCAACGCCTCAATGACAGCCGGTATTCAAGTCAGAAATTTTACTAAAGTTAATAACTTCGTCGTATCAGATGATATTATTGAAACATACACTCAAAGCAAGGTAAGAGTAAAAAGCCAAGAATGGAAAAATGAAGGTTTTTTATTTAAAGTTACAATCATAGCTGAAGTTGATCTTGATGAAACGGCAATGAGAGAGTATTTTGAACGCCTAACCCCAAAACCGGCACCGACTGTTACTGTTGCACCGCCTGTCGTAACCCAACCGCCTGTTGTAACTCAACCTCCTGTTGTTACAACACCACCTGTTACAGTAGCACCTCCAATATCAACGCCGCCTGTGACTATACCTTCAACACCACCTGTTGTGTCAACGCCTCAACCGTCAGGAGCAATAGCACCGGCAGGAGAAAAACAGGAATTTAAAGGACATCATTATCAAATTTTTGATGGTAGTCTGGACTGGGATGCCGCAAAGTCGTATTGCGAAGGTCAAGGCGGTCATCTTGTTACTATCGGATCAAAAGGGGAACAACAATTTATTGAAGGTATGTTGAAAAATCAAGGACAGCGCAACAGCTATTGGATCGGCGGAACAAGATCAATGAGCGGAAAAGTTTCTTGGATAGACGGCACACCGTTTAATTATACAAATTGGGCTAAAGGACAACCTGATAATCCAAGGGAAAAAGCATTGATGATATACAAAAACGCTAACCCCAAGGCACCTGCACATGTTTTGGGAACGTGGAACGACTTATCATCAGATGGAACTTTTCCGGGGGAGACTTTCTTCGGTCTGAATAATTTTGGCTTTATTTGTGAATGGGATTCTTAATTAAGATTATGAGGTGGGATATCATGACTATAAAACGCATTTGTAAGGCACTTGCTTTGACAACTTTAGTTTCTGTTACGGCAAGTTTCTCTCCTGCACAAGCAAACAGCACTAATTATGCACTGGGTACTTTCTTCACGTCTAACGAAGATGTAGCTATGCAATGCTATTTGTCTGGAGACGGTATTCATATGGAACATTTCCCTATGGCTACAGGTATCAGTGGTCGTGATATTTCTTGTCAATACTATAAGGGTTCCCTCTATATCTGCTTGGTGGAACCGTTGGAAATGGAAGGTAATAAAATTAGTAAAGTTCCCGCAAACACCTTCAAAATTTACAGATATAAAGACCTTGAGAAATGGGAAGAGCCTGTATCATATAAGGTTATCGATCGCAGTGAGGAATATCCTGAAGTCTGGGCACCGGATTTATTTATTAATGATGATGGTTCTGCTTATGTCTACTTTGCCAAGCAGAAGGGCTTGATTGCTAAACCATATGAGCGCACTTTTGACCTCTATGTATCTAAAATAAACAATATTGAAGATTTCGACAAGCCTGAAAAAGGATTTAGTAAGGCAGAACCTGTAAAAATGACCTTAACAAAGAACTCTGGAAATTATATAGATGCTCAAGTCCGTAAAATCAATAATGAATATTATATGATAATTAAAAATGAAGCAATCGTCACAAATAATGATAATAAAACACCTTTACTGCTTAAATCTAATACTCCCGATGGGAATTTTTCTGAAGTCTCAAATTGGCCGCTCAGAGGTATTCGCGGCTATGAAGGCTTTGCTATATTGACCAGAGACAACAAAGTCTATATTTATGCCGACAATTACTCTCATAAATACGATTTTGTTGGTGCTTCCAGTCATACTGTTTGGGTTGCAGATAAAGATAAAATCGAAACAGGTCCGTACAAGGCACATTATATAGATTCTTCAAGATCTCTGCGTCACGGCAGTGTGATAAATCTTGATGATTACGCCGTCAATAAATTAAATGTGGGAGAATTTGCTAAAAATCATCAATTAACAGTCAAAAATGCTGTCGGTTCTGCTGAAATGACAAAGTTCATAACCTTAAATGATGAAGATTATGAATGTACAACGGAGAAAAATACTATTATCATTGATAATTTTGCTCCGGCACCCGGTGTGATATATTCCATTCCGGATAAAAAGGAAATTGTAATAAATAGCAGCATAAATCCTTACGGTGTTGATACTGTTACATTTAATTTTGGCAATAAATCAAGTTTAAAAATTAAAAATATCGATATGGAATATACTAAAGGTAAAGAAAAACTTACACAGATTAAGTTCTATATTGACGAAAAAGGTAATATAACCGATAAACAAAATGGATAACAGCTTAGATTTAAAACGCTTTATCAGCAGTAAAGAGACATTGGGCAGTATTCTTCTATCCGAAAGTGACAAAGATGTATTCAACATTGCATTTGGTGTTGATGCTTATTTTGTCCCGCAGATGGGAATAATGCTCACTTCCATTTTACTCAATAATCCTGATTGTAAGTTACACGTTCATGTATTTTTGAACTCTATTTCCCCTGAAGATTTTGGTAAGTTAAAGACATTGACGAATCAATATAGAAATATTCAGATTGATATGTATTATATTGATGTTAGTGTTTTTAAAAATTTTCATGTGGGGAAAAGTTATACAGTCGCAACATACAACAGAATCATAGTTGCTCAAGTGCTTTATCCTTCGATTTCAAAACTTCTGTATATTGATGCAGATACTCTGTGCGTTGGTAAAATTTCGGAATTGAAAAAATTGACTTTTAATGGTAAAATGATATTGGCAGTTCTCGATAGTGGAGATTGGCTGTCTGCTCACAAGAAGGAAATAAACATTCCTGACACTCAAGATTATTTTAATGCAGGAGTTTTGTATATTGATTTGCAAAAGTGGAATGAGTTTGAAATGTCTGAGAAGATGATAAAATTGCTGAATGAGCGAAAATTATCATTTCAAGATCAAGATGCAATAAATCTACTCGCAGGTGAACAAATTCAAGCCATTCCTGTAAAGTTTAATCAATTCTTTCTGATGAATGAAGAAAATGACGCTATACCGTCTGACACCCTGTTCCTTCACTTTGCCGGCTCACTCAAACCGTGGCAGCCTTGGTGCGAAAATCCCAAAAAAGCTGTATATTACGAGTATCTGAATAAATCCTTGTGGAAAGATTTTGTCTACAAGCCGAGAAATTATCATGAAAAGCGAATGATGGGCAGAGCGGCTTGGCGTCAAAAACAAATTCGATCTGCACTGAAGTGGTATTATTTATATATGAAAGAAAAATTAAAAATATGAAAATCAGCATATATATTGCGACACAAAGCAATCGCGAATTTCCGAAGAATAAAGACTATATTCCAATGATGGTTGGAAAGCCTGATGAGAATTTACCTGAAGGGCTTAATGACAGTACAGGCGATTCTATCAGTGAAAAAAATCCGTTTTACTGCGAATTGACGGGACATTACTGGATTTGGAAAAATGATCATCAAGTTCAGAGAAGTGATATTGTTGGGCTTTGTCACTATAGAAGGTTTTTCTGGCTCAATAATATTCCTCGGCGAATTTGCAGAAAAACTTTTTCCTCTATTGCAGAATGTGAAACTTTACTGGACACAAAAAATGTAGATGCTATATTTGCCAATCAAAAATATGATATAATATTGCCGCGACCGTATGCCTTTTCCGGCGGTGATATAAAATCTCAATTTATAGAGGCTCACGGTGAGACGGCTTTCTCTCTTATGATAGACGCCATTCAAAAAAATTATCCACAATACACGAAGTCGATTGATATGGTATTCAGTCGGCGTTTTGAGTATTTTGCCAATATGATGATCACTACTAAGGCAATTTTTGATAAGTATTCAGAATGGCTCTTCAAAATATTACAGGACATTGAGGAACAAGTCGACCTTGCAGATAAAAAAAATCTCAGATTGTTGGGATATATCAGCGAACGCCTCCTCAATTTGTATGTTATTCATAATAATTTAAAAATCAAAGAGGTGCCGCAAATTTTCATCGACAAAGATAAAGC
>CAJODU010000041.1 GCA_905233325.1 uncultured Selenomonadaceae bacterium | reverse complement strand
CGTTCATGAGGAAATTTTTAAATTAAATGCTCAACGCAATGCCAATGCTATTGCTTTAGCTTCTAAACTCAATGAATATTATAGTCTGAATAAAGGCAAATCCCAAGCCACTATCATTGCAGTGAAAAATTTGTTAAAAGCTATGCCCGCTATTCCTAAATACGAAGATTTGTCTGTCGATGAAGAAATTACCCAAGTAAATGGTCAAGAAAAAATTTATACTAAGCAAGGTGGCAAAGGTGGCTGGCGTATTAGAATTTTAAAACCCTTTGAAAATGCCCTTGAAGCATTGGTTGATAATCGAATGTTAATCGAATGGCATTATCGTGAAAATGTTGATCCTTATGATTACGAGGATTTTGAAAAGCAATATATTGACTTCAAACCTAATATATCAGAGGTTAAGACGAATGTTATGCAGAAGTAGGCAAAACCGACGGCGCGGGTTGTCTAGGCAACCTACACCCCCCAGATATTTACTCCAAACTTGGCAGAAACGCTCAAATTCAACCTGAGCCGCTTTAAGACTTGGTGCACCATAAATTAGAGAATGAGTATTTGAAAAAATAATGAGGAATTAGGTAACGTTCCTTCACATTCTACATTAAAAATTTGATAGGAGTGGACAAAATGATTATAAATAAGGTGTTTAACTCATTAATAAAAAAAAAAGGGGGGGAATAGTTTTTTTAATTCGCAAAAAATTTAAAGTAAGGAAGGATTAGCTTGCCTTCCTCATTTTTGTGTCTATTTATAGACGAGTTATCCACACGTTGAAAATGAGGATAGATCATCGCAACCCAATTTTCTGGGGAGTGTCAGAAATTTTGTGTAAGTCCAATCACAAATCGCGCCACGACAGCATCGACCATCGCAATTACACAAAAAAATTTACACTCCCATTTTCTGTCGTATTTTAATATTAGAAAGCAGGGGTGTTGTTTTGAAAAAATATTTCATCTTGGGACTTGCAATTATTTTAATTCTTAGCATTGGCATAATTAATTACGGTGCTTGGCTCAATGAGCGCGGTGAGTTTCAAATAACTCGGCGCATGGAAGAAAATCGACTAGAAGTTCCCTGTGCTAAGGTAATGCCGCGAGAAATTGCCCCGCGCGTTCAAATATCAACTGTTAATCTTTATTCTAACGCTATGGCAGATGCCGTCGCGCTTATTGACGGTACACTATCTCAAGTCCTCCAGCCCAAAAATTCTTTTGTCCTACAGGGTGATGTTATTTTCATCATCGAAAATGAGGACATCGCTCTTCAGCTTCAAGAGGCAGAGGCTAATATTTTGAAGGCTAATTCTGAACTCAAGCGTGCCTCTAATACTTTTCAACGCTATCAACTCTTAATCGAAACAGAAGCGGTTTCTGCTATTCAGTATGACGAGGCAGAAGCAGCTTTTGTTGCAGCTGAGGCGTCTTTAAAAGCTGCTCAGGCTAAGAAATCGCAGCTCATTGTTCAAAATTCCCGCCAACAAGTCACCGCGCCAATCGACGGTAAAATTTTAGTTGTATATCGTCAGCAGGGGGCTTATGTTCAAGCCGGTACTTCTCTTGCTCTCGTTGGCGACTTTTCTACTCTTTACTTCACTTTGCCGGTTGAAGATTCAGTCGCTCGCTATTTAAATGTTGGTCAAGTGACTGATTTATATTTCAGTAAGAAGGACTTTCAAAAGGTTTATAGTACCGATTTTGAGACAGGGAATCTTGGCAGTAATCAAACTTTTTCAGCTTCGATAGTCGAAATTACCCCTCCTATTTCTGAACCTGCCGCAATGAGAAATGTTTTATTTGAAGTCGATAATAAATCCGGTATTCTTGAGCCGCAGACTTATGGCGCAGTCAGTTTTAAAGCTCGCAGCGGCCACAAATGCCTAACCGTTCCTTTGTCCGCGATAGCCGATAAAAGCAAAAATTTTATCTTTGTTGTCAAAGCTGATAACACGATAGAGAAGCGGTCAATTAAAACCGGTGCCAACGACGGCGAATATATTGAAGTTCTTGCCGGTCTTAAAGAGGGCGAAGTCGTTGTTACGGGCGGAATGGAAGGACTTGTTGATGGCATTGCCGTAACGGCTAATTTAATGCAGAATTAAGAATTAAGAATGCAGAATGACTCCGAACTCCCAATTCTGCATTCAGCATTCTACATTCTGCATTAAAAAAGCATTATACATTAGAAAATAGGGGTTAATTAGAGATGTTAAATGATAAACTTTTTAATAGAGCTGCTCTTGATAAGCTGCGCTCGCCGGAAAAACTCGACTCCATGATTCATATAACTAACTCAATCGGTTGGATGGGGCTTGCCGCAGTCGGTGTGCTATTCTTTGCCATTGTTATTTGGTCGTTTATGGGCAGTTTCACTGAAAAGGCTGACGGCTTTGGAATGATTCTCGATTCTGCCGGAGTTGGAAGTATCACTCACGCGGCAAGCGGCAAACTCACTGATATTTACGTTAAGACCGGCGATGTCGTGCACAAAGGCGATATCATTGCTCATATGGAACAACCCGAACAATCAGCGGATACTCGTATGGCGCAGTACGGTTTAGACTTGGCGACTAATGACCGCGACGCTCAAGGACGCGTTTATCAATACGACGCAAAACGTCATCAACAAACCGCTCGCGAGGACATTTTGAGCGACTATGACGGCATAATTGACGAGGTTATGGCTGAAGAGGGAAGTGTTATTTCGGCTGGGAGCCCTATTTGTACGGTTAGAATCACTCAAAATCGCGACGAACTCAAGGGCGTTTTTTACATTCCGGTTGACAAGGGCAAACGTGTTGAACCGGGTATGACTATTCAACTTGCACCGAATGGTGTTGACGTTTCGCAGACCGGTTCGCTAATCGGTGTGGTCAGGAATACTTCGCAGTACCCGATTACTTCTGATAGTATCGTTAAAGCCGTTGGAAATACTACGCTTGCTCAATATATTTTAAATCAAGGCGGCGGGGCAGTTGTCGAAATTCGCTTTGACCTTATTAAGGATTCTGATTCCGAATCGGGCTACTTGTGGACTTCGATAGTTGGAAAGCATAAACCTATTACTCCAGGTAGTTATTGTACGGGTTCCATTGTGATTGATCGCCAGCCTCCTATTGAAAAGGTTTTTTACAAGATCAGTCAATTCTTGAGGAGCAGGTGAGATGATGAATATTAAGGAACGACTGAAAAATTTAAGACCACCGAAGAGACGCGCTGAAGTGCCGACGGTTTTACAAATGGAAGCTACCGAATGCGGAGCGGCGTCCTTAGCTATGGTTCTTGCTCACTTCGGCCGCTGGATTCCTCTCGAAAAGTTGAGGCAGGACTGCGGAGTTACTCGTGACGGCTCAAACGCCGAAAATATTTTAAAAGCTGCTAAGGCTCACGGTTGCACTGCCAAAGGTTTTGCCGGCAAGCCAAAAACGCTGCTTAAGAAGGATTTTCCTCTGATTCTCTTTTGGGAGTTTAACCATTTCGTTGTCATGGAAGGTTTTGAGGGCGATAATATTTTTCTCAATGATCCGGCGATGGGCAGACGAGTTGTCCCTTGGGCGGAGTTTATCACTTCATACACAGGCATTTATCTCAAAATTCGACCGAGTGAAAATTTCGAGAAGACCGGTCATCGCTATAACGTTTTTAAAGACCTCGCGGCAAAACTCATTAAGGATAAATGGGCTTTGCTTTTTGTTATGTTTATGAGTCTCTTTATGATTTTGCCCGGATTGGCGGCACCGGTGATGAATCAAATTTTCCTTGATGACATTTTGACGATGAAGCGGCCCGATTGGCTTACTTACCTTGTTGCGGCTATGATTGGTACTGCCGTTTTGACTGCTCTTCTGGAGTGGATGAGAGCTGTTGTCCTTACTATCTGGCAAAAGAAATTGACTCTGGCTGATTCGTCCGAGTTCTTTTGGCATGTGATTCGTCTGCCTATGACTTTCTTTCAACAACGCTATTCTGCTGATATTGCTTCTCGAATCAAATTGAATGAGGCTAATGCTCAAGTACTCTCAAATCAAGCAGCGACTTCAGTTTTAGATTTTTTTATTGCTCTGTTCTATTTGATTCTGCTTTTTCAATACAGCGTGCCTTTGACTTTGATTGGAGTTTCAATCAGCTTCCTCAATCTTGGTCTGCTGATTTATATGCGCCGCCGCCTCACTGACCTCACTATGAAAACTCAGCAGGACGCCGGAAAATCTTATGGAGTTATGGCGGCAGGTATGCAAATTATTGAAAGTGTCAAAGGCAATGGCACTGAGGGAGAGCTTTTCGCGAAGTGGGCAGGTTACAAGGCTAAAGTTATTCGTTCTACTCAAGAAATGCAAATGTGGACACTCAAAATGAAACTGCTTCCTGCGCTTCTCGCTGGAATTACTCCTGCACTCATTATGACTGTTGGCGGCTTCTCTATTATGGAAGGTATTATGACTGCCGGTATTTATATGGCTTTTCAAAATTTGCTGGCGAGATTTCAAGAACCTTTTAATAAACTGCTTGCTTTTGGTGCTACTTTTCAGAATGTTGAAATGCAAATGCAGCGACTTGATGATGTCCGTCGTTATAAGATTGACAGTCTGAATTATTCAGAGGACAGCGACGAGAGGATAGACGACAAACCTCGTCTGTCCGGCGAACTTACTTTAAAAGATGTGTCCTTCGGCTACAGTCCTCTTGATCCTCCACTGCTCGAAAATTTTAACCTTCATCTTGAGCCTGGTCGCTGGGCTGCAATCGTCGGCGCGAGTGGCAGCGGCAAATCCACTTTGGCTAAAGTCGTTTCCGGTCTTTATGAAGAGTGGTCGGGTGATGTGCTGTTGGACGGCATGAAACGAAGCACTATTCCGCGCCCTGTTCTCACCAATTCCATTTCAGTCGTTGACCAAGACGTTTTTCAGATTTCCGGCACTATCAGAGATAACATCTCAATGTTCGACAACTCTATACCTAAGAGTGATATTATCCAAGCTGCGAAAGACGCCTGTATCCATGATGATATCTTGAGACTCTCCGGCGGTTATGAGGCTGAAGTCGCGGAAGGCGGTTTAAATTTCAGCGGAGGACAGCGTCAGCGGTTTGAAATTGCAAGAGCATTAGCAACAAATCCTGCACTTCTCATACTTGACGAAGCGACCAGTGCGCTTGATCCTATGACAGAAGCTGTTATCCTTGAGAATATCAGAAGGCGCGGCTGTTCCTGCCTTATCGTTGCACATAGACTTTCAACAATTCGCGACGCTGACGAAATTATTGTTCTTGAACAAGGAAAAGTTGTCGAACGCGGCAGACATCAAGATATGATAAAAAATAACGGTCCGTATCGCCGGCTCATTGAAGAAAGTGAACAAGAACAATCTGCGCAAAATGATTTTGATTGACAGGAGTTGAAAATGATGAAACTTACTGCCGGAGATAGATATCTGCTGACAAATGAAAATTCTTTCGCTATGGTAACAAGCGGCAAAGTAGAAGTCTATGCCGCCACTCGTCGCAAAATCTCTTTTCGTCAAATTTATTTAATGGAGATTGGCGAAGGCGGCGCAGCTTTCCCGTCAATGGACCAATTCGACGAGATTGATATAGTCCTTTATGCAGTAGAAGATACTGAGATTGAAGAGTATTCCTTTGAGACAGTACCTACTAAAATTTTGACTCCACTTATGCGCTCGTGGTTTGCAGAATTAATAAAACTGTCTTGGTTGAGATTATTAGCAGATCGCGGAGATGATACGCTGCTGACTTGGCTTGACGGCTCTGTCCTCAAAGGTGCAGATTCAGACAATCAATCGTTAATTGAAGCGTTCGCCGATAATGAAGGTATATTCGCCATGCTGTTGGGAGTACGCTACAAGTCGGAGAACGTAAAACTTGCTCATCGTATGGAAGCTCGCGAAAAGAACAAACAAAGGATTATTGAAGAGACCATATCAACCCTTCTTGATGAAGATACAACGCCGCTTGACGAAGAAAGCAGCGGTAATGAAAAATTAGAAGAAGCCGCCTTTATAGTTCGCTGTATTGCAAAAGCACTTTCAATGCCCGCCGGAGATGTTCATATTGCACCGGAAATGGTCAAGAAACTGGATCAACTCAATATAATTCGACGGCTTGCTCAAAAAGGCGGAATACAACTGCGCCTCATCAGATTAGAATCGGATTGGTATACAGGCGATAGCGGAGTCATGCTCGGATACTATGGCGACAACAAAGTACTTGCCGCATTAATACCGGAAACCACAACGAGTTACAGACTCATAACGCAATCCAATCCAAAAGGTATAAAAGTTACTGAGGAAGTTGCTGAAAAGGTAGATACTGACGCCTTTTATTGTTATGCAGAATTGCCTTCACGAAAATTAAACATTTCCGACCTTATGCAATTTGTCCTGCGTCAAAGTTGGAAATCAGATTGGCGCACGATTTTATTTGCAAGCCTCGTTGCAGGAATAATTCCACTTGTTACACCAATCATCACCGAAACCATTTTTCAAGACATCATACCTATTCTTGACCGCGAAGGATTGGCAACGGTTACACAAGTAGCAATGGTTACCGGTTTTACGACAGCGACTTTGACTATCGTCCGATCAGTGGCGCAGCTTAGATTTTCGCTGCGTGCTGATATGTCAATAGAGTCAGCGGTCTTTGCCCGAATACTATCTTTGCCGACCGGCTTCTTCCGAAAGGTTCAAGCCGGCGACCTCGCCTCACGATTGCAGGGGCTAAGCATGATACAACCATTGATATCAGGAGAAATGACCGGCACGATACTCAATTTCTTATTCAGTTTCTGGTCTTTGCTGCTGATGTGTTATTACAGTCTCAAATTCACAGGAATAGCAATTTTGATATGGCTTGCCTACTTAGTGATTATCCTGCTTATAACGAGGCGGTTGATTAACTTTCAAGAGCGCATGACTGAAGTGCAGAACAAGACGGCGGGACTGTTGCAGCAGATATTTACAGGACTGGCAAAATTTAGACTTCGTGGTGCTGAAAGTCAGGCGTATAAACTTTGGGGGCAGCAGTTCGCTAAAGAATGGCAGTTGAATTACAAAGTTCGCTGGCAACAGAATTACAGCACTATAATTAACGCGGTTCAGCCAATTTTGTTATCGCTGGCACTCTATTACGTGGCTTTTAAGGACATCACGGAAGCAATTACGAGCGGCAAGACAGAAGATGTAATGACATTTGCGTCCTTTTTAGCATTTCAAGCGGCATATACGGCCTTCAACACCTCAATGGTAATGACAATTCCCGCGATTGAGCAGCTTTTAATAATACGCCCGATATTTAAGAACTTGAAACCGATTCTGGAAGCGGAGCCGGAGACCGCAGAGGATAAAATGGAAGCGGACGTACTGAGTGGAAATTTAGAGGTAAGACATTTGACCTTCAATTATGGAGAGGGTCTGCCGAATGTTTTAAATGACTTGAGTTTCAAAATAGCGGCTGGGGAAAGCGTAGCGATAGTCGGACGCAGCGGTTGTGGCAAGTCAACGCTGATTAGATTATTGTTAGGATTCGAGACGCCGAAGAGTGGGGCAATTTATTATGATGATCAAGATTTAAGCGAATTGTCACTTCCTTCGGTTCGTATGCAGCTTGGTGTTGTACTTCAAAGCGGTCAGCTTATGACTGGTGACATCTTCCGCAATATCATAGGAATGAACAACTTAACGCTTGATGAAGCATGGGCAGCAGCAAAGGCAGCGGGCGTTGATGAAGATATCAGGCAAATGCCTATGGGTATGCAGACGGTGATTAGTGAGGGCAGCTCAAATATCAGCGGCGGTCAGCGTCAAAGGATTTTAATTGCACGAGCATTAGCAATGAAACCTTCAATATTGATATTTGATGAGGCGACGAGTGCGCTGGATAATCGAACACAGGCAATCGTTACGGAAAGCATTGATAAACTCAAAGTTACGAGGATAGTTATAGCGCATAGACTTTCAACGATTCGCAACGTTGACAGAATCATAGTCCTTGACGGAGGAACAATAGCAGAAAGCGGCACTTTTGATGAGCTTGTAGCGAAGGGCGGTATCTTTGCCGGCTTCGTAAAGCGGCAGGTGGCTTAAATGAGCGAAATTTTTGAAGGTATTTATCGTAAGTATTACAAGCGGCTTTACAACTATGCCTATATGAAACTTCTCAACCATGAGGAGGCGGAAGATGTAACGGCGGATATTTTCCTTGCAGTCTTTAAAAATTTCAAGACCTTTGACGCTTCACGAGCAAGCCTTAACACTTGGATTTACACTATCGCTCATAATATGACTTTGAATTGGCAGAACAAGGCACATTTTTGTTATGAGCAGACTGTAGAGACGATACCGGATATTTTTATTGATGAAAGGTCTGACGGAACAATAGAAAATCCCTCAACCCAAAGAGCGGAGCGAATACTTCAAGAGTTGACTGAACAGGAGAGGACTTTCTTGGCGTTGAGGTATGAATTTGATTTAAAGAACGAGGAAATAGCAAAGTTGATGAACACGACGGCGGGCAACATCAGTCAAAAATATCACCGCCTGCTTGAGAAGTGCCGCCGAATCGACAGCAAAAAAAATTTTTAGGTGGTGTCAAAAATCGTTGAGGTAAATTGTATAAATAAGCGGAAGGTAATTGAGCGGAGGTACAGTGATGGAAGATGAGAACAATGAAATAGAAGAAGTATTTCGCCGCGCTGACTTTTCGACAGATAATAAAAATTTAAAGGTTCGCTTACGGCTGCGGCTGCAAAAAGATTTAAATGATGAAGAAGAGGAAGAGCGCGAACTTTCGCTTGATGAACTTTCACAGCTTGCAGCAGCAGGCGCATCATATCAAAAATCAAAAAATTAGGAGGCATTTTAAATGGCAGGGATTGACAAAAACAAATTTACAAACGAACAAATTCAAAAAGCAATGCAATGCGAGACACCGGAGGAACTCATGGAACTTGCAAAGAGTGAAGGCGTTGACCTCACGAAGGAAGAAGCAGAAAATCTCCTCACTAAACTCGGAGAAGTAGAGCTTGATTCAGAGGAACTCAAAGCAGTTGCCGGTGGCTGATGGGCTTCGATAGGCGATCTGAAGGCAATGTCTTGGCTTAAATGAAGTGTTACAAATTCCGCATTCCGAATTAAAAGAGGGACAAAGATGTTTGAATCAAAATTAAAGCCTCAAGAGATTTATAAAATACTGATTGCACATATGTCAAGGAACGGCTGTAAGGAAAACTTCTTAGGCGACTTAAAATTATCAGAAGAGGCCTTTGCAAATAGTCTGCTTGATGATGTATTTCCGACTTTGTACTATGAAATGCACTTGCAGGGGAAACCGCGTACAGATTTTCACGCTACTATAAGAGGAGACAGTATTCGTAACTGTAAGAAGTTTCCGGCTAATTTAGGCGGCGGCGGCTATGAAAAAGTCTTTGAGTGGTATAAAACCACAGCCGGTCACAAATTAATATTTTCCTATGATATCAGCGAAGGACGAACAGACAGCCATACCGCACATATGTTTTTTGAGCTGCCGTTTCCTCATATAAAAGAATATTTCAAAGTTATGGGCAGTGAAGAGTCGGCAGAGTATCTCAAAGAATTTGAAACGCACGTGCCGAAAGGTTGGTATCACACATATTACGGACTTTTTAAAGGCAGACCGGATTCACCCGTTCGCATTGATTACTTTGTAAATGAAGAGCAGCAAAAAATCTATGCAGAGGACATTTCAATTTTTGGCGATCACCTCAAAAATTTAGGATTCAATGCCGTCAATGAAGAATTTTTACAACGCTGCAGCGAGATTGCAAAGCTGCCATTTCAAATGGAATTGCAGTTTAATGTGCTTGGAGTAAACAAAATTGATAGTACAATAGGAATATCCTCAACCTTAGTTTCGTCAAATGCTTTCGGTGAACAGACAGCCGCCCAAATCAGAAAACTCTTTGACGAAGGCGGCGCAGGCTATAATTTAATGAAGAAAGTCGAAAATTGGGGACTTAGTGATAATCGCTGGCAGTATATTAAAGCCGTGAGTCAAAGTCTCACTGTACATATCAAACTTACCGATATTTTTAAAATTGCGCTGGCGTGAAAGTAAGCCGCTCGATGCTAAATTATATTTCATAGCGTTAGCGAATGGAGGTTAATTTAATGGAAAAGAGTGACACGAACGAACTTTCAAAAGATTTGATTGCAAAAGCAATGCAGTGTGAAAATGCAGATGAGCTTATTGAAGTTGCGAAAGAAGAAGGCATCGAACTCACGCAAGACGAAGCTGAGGCGTATATGTCTGAACTTGAAGACTTTGAGCTGGATTCGGCTGACCTCAAACAAGTTGCCGGTGGTTGGAATTGCAGTGCACTTTGTATCGGAAAAGAGCCTCATTAACAAAATCAAAAAAGGAGAGATTTAAATGGCTGAAATTAACACAACCGAACTTTCAAAAGAGCTGATCGCAAAAGCAATGCAGTGCGAAAGTGCAGATGAGCTTATTGAAGTTGCGAAAGAAGAAGGCGTCGATTTGACACAAGACGAGGCAGAGGCTTATATGGCAGAACTGGAGGACTTTGAACTCGATTCGGCTGACCTCAAACAAGTTGCCGGTGGTCGTGCTTGGGGAGAGCCTTGTAATAATCTTACGGTACATCCTTAACGAAAGAAAAATTAACAGGCTTGATTGATTGCATTGTAGCAAAAATTAAAAACTGGGTGATTTAAATGGCTAAAATTAACACAAACGAACTTTCAAAAGAACTGATTGCAAAGCCCGAAGAATTGATTGCTCTTGCGAAAGAAGAGGGCGTTGAAATTACGCAGGAAGAGGCTGAGGCTTACTTTGCAGAGCTTGAGGATTTTGAACTTGATGATTCTGACCTCAAACAAGTTGCCGGTGGTTGGGATTGTCCTTATTGTCCTGATCAAATGCCTGCTTGAACGATTGGTGATGGTTATGAAAGTTAGTAATTATGAAATTATCCTGCCGCTCATCGGCAAGGACGAAAAGGAAATTAAATCACATACTCTGTTAATCAATGGACTGTATGGAGCAATAGACATAGTGACAAAAGAAGCTGCCGACAAAATTAAATCAGGAGAAATTGATCAGCTTCCGGTGACTTTGATTGAGCGGCTTGAAAAGCGCGGACACCTCACTCAAAAATCGCTTGAAGATGAAATGACTGATTTGAAACTGCTTGCACGTATTTACAAAACCATACCCGGACGAAGCGGAATCAGTCTTATAATCATGCCGACTTATGACTGTAACTTCCGCTGTC
>CAJODU010000040.1 GCA_905233325.1 uncultured Selenomonadaceae bacterium | reverse complement strand
TAGCGGTTACTTACCCTAAATTTTTTGTTACGAATGACTGCCACCTCAGTTTTGGCGCTCTTGTTGTAGACGAGCTTAATGAGTTTCAGCATCTTTCTGGCAACAGCGGCATTGTTGGTGTTAAAATCTATCCTGTTGCCGTTCAGCTCCGCCCCAACTTTAAGCATTCCGTTCAACTGCGCGATGTTGCAGCATTTATAGATATTTTTAACATTGGTAAGCTCACTCTTGACTTCGTAAGCAAATGACGGCATAGTAACACCCCCTCTCAGAATCATTTCAACGGCTGAAGTTCATAGACCATTTTCATAACTGCGGCACAGAGTTTGTAGGGATCGTGGCGTCCTGCGTCAGTCTCACTAATCAAATCAGCCTTGACGAGTCCCATACCTAAGGCGTTGATTCTGTCCTCATCAACTACAACAGGCTTGGCATTAAGCTCTTGGCACATATCCTCACTAATAGGTGCGGAATTGACCAAAACATAATCAATAACCCCCCTGCCGGCGTGGTCGAGGATAGCCTTGGCGTGCATTGAGGCGGTATAGTTGTCAGTCTCGCCAGGCTGCGTCATCACGTTGCAAATATAGATTTTGATTGCCTTGCTCTTCTTGAGGGCATGAGCCACACCTTCAACCAGAAGATTGGGCATAATGCTTGTATAGAGACTACCGGGTCCGAGAATGATTGCATCAGCGGTCTCTATAGCCTCAAGAGCAGACGGCACGGCAGGAACTTTCTTCGGGAAAAGCCGAACACGCTTGATTTTTTTGTGAGCCTCAGGAATGTGGGATTCACCTTCAACGACAGTGCCGTCCTCCATAATCGCATCAAGTCTGACATATCCTTTGACTGCAAGGACTTTAGAGGACTCTTGAAGAGCTGCCTCCATGTCGCCGGTGACTTCATTCATCGCAGCAATAAAAAGATTGCCGAAACTGTGTCCCGCAAGAGCTGTCTTGCCTTCAAAACGATACTGAAATAATTTTTCCATCAACGGTTCAGTGTCTGCGAGTGCAACAAGACAATTTCTGAGGTCTCCAGGCGGAATTATCCCAAGTTCTTCGCGAAGTCTGCCTGAGGAGCCGCCATCATCGGCAACTGTCACAACTGCACTGACATTACTGGTTGACGCTTTAATACCCCTCAACAGGACGCTCAATCCGTGACCGCCGCCTATGACCGTCACCGCAGGGCCTCTACCGAGTTTACGTTTCTCGTAAATCACATCAACCAAACGATCCGAAGATTCAGGCATGAGGACGGCGATTATTGAGCGAATGATCTGCCGTGTCGCCAGCATCATGCAGGAGGAGCCGATAATAACGACACAAAAACCAATGAAAGTAGTGATAGTGTAATTGTAGCTACCCATTGAAAGGTAAACCAACCGGAATATTTCCTCTTCTATCTGATCAAGGTATTTATAGTTAAAAATGAGGGCAATTCCCAGACTTATCATCAAAACGCCAACCGCGAACAGCAAGAGCCAGCGTTTCATTTTCATGCCCGGGTACAGCCACTTCAAAAGATGCAGCATTTAATCGCTCCCTCAATTATTTTCTACATGTTCCCAGACATCGTTTTTCATAAGGTCGCGGTGTTCCAGCTTGGCAGCATAGCCCTTCTTTTTGAGGAAGTCATATACATATCTTGCAATGAATACACTTCTGTGCATACCGCCCGTGCAGCCGATTGCAATCACAAGTTGACTCTTGCCCTCTCTTATGTATTGAGGAATCAGAAAGTCAATGAAATTAATGAGCTTTTTCTCAAATTCCTGTGTAACAGGCTTGGAGTCGATATACTCGGCAACTTCCGGCACGGCACCGCTCTTATGGCGGAGGGAATCAATATAAAACGGATTGGGCAGAAATCTGACATCAAGCACCATATCAGCATCAAGCGGCATACCAAACTTAAAACCGAATGAGAGTACATTGATATTCATCTGCTCACCTTCGGGATTGCCGAAGAGGCGGACTATCTTCTCTTTGAGGTCGGACTTGTTGAGGCTTGATGTGTCGATAATGTAAGTTGCCTTGCTCCTGACACCTTCAAGTCTGCTGCGTTCCTTTGAGACACCGTCAGAAATGCGCGAAGAAGGTGCCATTGGATGGCGACGGCGTGTCTCCTTATAGCGTCTTATGATAACCTCATCGGCAGCGTCCATAAAGAGCATCTCATAGGCTTGGTCACTCTTGTCCATATCCTCAAGCACCTGAATGAGATCATCAAAGAACTCACGGCTCCTCGTATCGACAACAAAGACAACCTTTTTGACGTGGCTGCCGCCGTGTGAGCAAAGTTCAACGAACTTGGGAATAAAAACCGGCGGGAGATTGTCAACACAGAAGTAGCCCAAATCTTCCAAATATCTGCAAGCCTGAGTTTTACCGCCACCGCTCATGCCCGTAACAATCACGATTCTTGACTTTTCGCCATCGTTGAGGTCTTCCATAACTTCAATATCAGAAGTATTGCTGCTCTCAACATTTTCATCGGAAACATCGTTTTTGTTGATTTCTTCCATTGTATATTTCACCTCGTTAGGTCAAATGAGTACATATTTATAAACCGCATGAGCGAAACCGTCGTCCTTGCAGTCATCAGTAACAAATTCACAAGCCGCCTTGACATCAGCGGGAGCATTACCCATCGCGACGCTGTGTCCTGCGGCTTTGAGCATAGGCAAATCATTGTAAGAGTCACCGATTGCCATAACCTCCGCATTGTCAATATTCCACTTGTCTGCAAGGATTTTGAGTGCTGCCGCCTTGGAGACTTGGGGTTGAGTAATCTCGGTGTATTCTGCATTTGAACGAATGGCATTGATTCTATCTCCGAATGCTGCCTTGAGTGCCTCTATCCTCTTCGCTGTCTCTTCGGCACTCGACGAGATACTCAGCAGCTTGGGGACATTTTCAGTGCATTGACGCAACCCGTCCCATCCGATTGCCCTGCCCTTAGCAATATTTAACGCCGCCTCATAACCTTTGGCAAAGTCGTTATATTCAGGATAATACAACTCATCATTACTGTAACTTTGAAGATGCCATTGACGAGCCTCGCAGAAGTTTACAATCTCAACTATGAGCGTGGGATCAAGGTAATCTGTGTGGAAGACTTCACCGCCAACACTTTTGATCAAGGCACCGTTGTAGGTGATGATTGGCACATCGACGCCAAGATTTTTGGCAATCTCAACGGAGGCACAGTACATTCTGCCGGTTGCGATTGTAAATATCACGCCTGCCTTGACCATATCACGAACAGCCTTGATATTTGCGTCGGGGACATTCTGCCCTTTTGGAAGAAGTGTCCCGTCAAGATCAGTCACAAATAATTTTATCGACACACAAATCACCCTTTCACTTCAAAAGACTTTGATAATATCTTACTAGTCTTCGTCCATAAAGTCAAGGGTGTTATTAATTCAAGATACAGATATATTAAGGTCGGAACTTGTAGCCGACACCCCAAACAGTTATCAAATGCTTGGGGTTGGCAGGATCTTCCTCTATAGCCTCGCGCAGACGATTAATATGTACGGGAATGGTTGAAGTGCTGCCCATTGAGTCCATACCCCAAATTCTCTCGTAGAGCGTCTCACGACTGAAAACCATATCGGGATTCATCATCAAAAATTCAAGAAGCTGAAATTCCTTATTAGGCAGAACTTTTTCATCTTGGTCAACAAACACCCTTCGCGTCTTAGAGTCAAGATTCACATTGCCTATCATAATCTTCTGCGTCTCACTGTTGTTGTTATTCTTCAAGCGGAAATACTGGGCGAGTTGAGATTTAACTTTGGCAACAAGAACACTCGGCGAGAAGGGTTTCTCCATGTAGTCATCAGCACCGAACCCCAGCCCTCTGATTTTGTCAATGTCCGTCTTGCGTGCAGTCAACATCATAATCGGAATGTCCAGCTTGTCCCGTATATTTCGGCAAACATCAAAGCCGTCCATGCCGGGTAGCATTATGTCAAGAATAATGAGGTTGTAATTGCCGGTTAATGCTTCTTTCATTCCGTCGGGACCTGTCTCGGTGATGACTACTTCATAGTCGTTTAGTTCAAGATAGTCTTTTTCGATCTCTGAAATATCCGGATCATCTTCGATTATTAATATTTTGGGATTCATCAGCTATTCCTCCTGCTTTAAAATCGGCAACTCAATAATCACCATCAGACCGTGCGGCTTCACATTCTCTATTCTCATCGCTCCCTTCATCATCTCCACAGCTCTGACTGCAATCGAAAGTCCTAATCCCGTGCCGTCCTCTGTACGACTTCTCGCCTTGTCAGTCCTGTAGAATGGCTCAACTAAACGTTCAAGAGATTCTTCCGGAACGCCGGATCCATTGTCAGCTATACTCAATATTGCAATTTTATTTTGACCAATCAGCTTAATATAGCAGTCGATCTCATATTCAGGCTTGTACTTGATGCTGTTGCCTATGATATTTGAGAGTATTCTCTCAAGGAGAAGATAGCTGCCCATAATCACTATGTCATCTTGTGCTTTTAACGTGACGGTAGCTCCTGCCTTCTTCCAGGCGTAATTATTCTCTGATACGAAGAATTCCAGCATTTCTTTCAGGTTAATGGGTTCAAAGGGTATTGCTTTTTCACCGAGTGAGATTTTGGAAAATAGGAATAACTCTTCAATCATGCTGTTGAGTTCGTCGGTGTTTTTCTTGATCACTTGCAAATATCTTCTTCTCTTTGCCGGTGAGTCCGCCACTCCGTCGATCAAGCCCTCAATATAAGCCTTTATCGTTGTCAGTGGTGTTCGTAAGTCGTGCGAGATACTTGCAACCAATTCCTTTTGGTTATCTTCCTGAATTCTTCGATCTCTCACCGATTCTTGCAATTTTTCCGCCATTAGATTAAATGAGGCAATAACCGGCTTAATTTCATCATCTTCTTCATGGTCAAGTTGAAGGGTGAAGTCTCCTTCGCGAATTTTTACGGCACCGTCTTTGAGTTTTTTCAACGGTTGCAGAATATTTTTCAAAACAAACCTGGATAGCAGGAAACTTGTACCAAATACAAATATTATCAATGATGCCAAAACAAAGTAGCCTGTTCTTGCTATTGCCAATTCCAAGGCTTCATCTCTATTACTTGAGGAAGTCTCCGACACGAAATACAACCAATAAGCATGACCATCTATGACGTGTTTTTCTATGCAAACGAAATCATTATTCAGCGTGTTTATATCTGTAAAGTCTCTGACGTCTCCTTTAGTAATTTTTTGAGATTCTTCAAAATCCTGCTTGCCGGTCTCGGCTAAGGATTGATTGCCATAAGTATAAATTACTTGGTTTTCTCGCTGAATGAGTATGTAATTTTGTTCGGGTGCCAAAAGCCCTATCAGCCAATATTCAATATCATTTTCCTGTTCCTTTTCATCATTTATATGTCTGAAAGCTATATGATGCAGGACTTCACAAGCACGCTGAAATTCTATGGTATTTTCAATATATATATGATTCCCGCCTCTTGCGAATAATATAAGTCCCAGCGACGATACTAATATCATCAAGAGTGTTGCCAAAATCGGCACAATAAAAACCGCCAAATGTGAGAGTAACAGCCTCTTCTTTATGGTCATTAAACTCACCCCTTTAATTTTTTATAAATTTACTACATTTTTTTTATCTTATTTTTAACAAAAATTAAATTTTTTATAAACAATTTTGGGTGATATGCTTAGTTTGTGATATAATGTTAGCAAATCAAGAAAAGAGAGGTATTTTTAATGAATAACTTAGAAGCCAATCGCGTTTACAACTTCAACCCAGGACCTGCAACCTTGCCGCTGGAAGTACTCAAAGAGGCACAAGCAGAATTTTTAAACTTCAATAACAGTGGAATGTCAATCATTGAGATAAGTCACCGCTCCAAGCCTTACGAAGAAGTCCACGCACAGGCTAAGGCGGATATTCTTGATTTAATGGGTCTCGGCAATGATTATGAGGTTCTCTTTATTCAAGGCGGTGCCTCGCTGCAATTTGCCATGATTCCAATGAATTTTGCCTCGCCGGAGCACAAGGGAAATTACATTTTGAGCGGCACATTCTCAAGCAATGCCTACAAAGAGGCCGTCACTTTAGGTGTCGGTGAGATTGCGGCGTCCAGCAAGGAAACCGGCTTTCATCACGTCCCTCAACAAGATGAGTTGAAGATCAACCCTAACGCCGCCTACCTGCACATCTGTAACAACAATACAATCTACGGCACGGAATTCCACTATATTCCTGAGACGAACGGAGTGCCGCTCTTTGCCGATATGTCAAGTGATATGCTGTCACGTCCTTGGGATTTTGGCAAGTTCGACTTCATCTATGCCGGCGTGCAGAAAAATCTTGGACCGGCAGGCGTTGTCCTCGTCGTTGCGAAGAAGTCCCTCATTGAGAAAAGCCGCGAGACTTTGCCGACAATGCTGCGTTATGATACTTTCTTCAAAAAAGATTCACTTTACAACACGCCGCCTGAATTTTGCATTTACATGGTCGGCAAGGTTGCAAAGTGGATTAAAGCTCAAGGCGGCTTGAAGGCTATGGCAGAGCGTAACGCCAAGAAGGCAAAGCTGCTCTATGATGCCATTGACAATTCTGACGGATTCTATCGCGGCCATGCGGATAAGGACAGCCGCTCATTTATGAATGTGACTTTCCGTCTGCCGAGCGAAGACCTTGAAAAGAAATTTGTTGCCGAGGCGTTGGAGCACAATCTCTCCGGCGTCAAGGGACACAGGAGCGTCGGTGGAATGAGAGCATCAATCTATAATGCAATGCCCATTGAAGGTGCTGAGGCACTTGCGGACTTTATGGCACAATTCAGAAAGGATAACGCTTAATTGAAGATATTTTATCTGCAAAAAGTTCGCAAAGTCGTGAGTAGTTGAGAAATAAAAAAGCAATCCCGATTAATGTCAGTTGGGATTGCTATTATTTTGATTAGAATTTGCGTTGACCAAGATAATTTATAACAAATTGTTGAGCCGTTCGGCCACTGCGACCGGAATGTGTCATCTCCCAGCGCAGTCCCTCAACCCTAAGCTGATCATCTTCAAGTTCAATATTCTGTTTCTTGAGCATATGGCGGATAATCTCAAGATATTCTGCCTGATTCGGTGCATAGTAGTAAATAATCAGTCCGAATCTGTCAGACAGTGATATAGTCTCGTTGACGCTGTCATCACGATACAATTCGTCTTGCCCATCGACACGGTCGCGCCAAGTCTCACGAATCAAGTGGCGGCGATTGGAAGTAGCATAGATGAGGACATTGTCGGGACGTGCCTCAACACCGCCTTCAATGGCAGACTTGAGATACTTGTATTCGGGATCAGTCTCCTCAAAGGACAGATCATCAAGGAATATAATGAAACGCTTGCTGGCGTAACTTCTTAAAGTTTCCATAATCTCCGGCAGATTTTTAAGCTGAGGTTTGGTAATTTGAAGCAATCTCAAACCCTTACTAAAGTATTCATTGGCAAGTGCCTTGACGCTTGAAGATTTACCCGTTCCTCTGGCTCCGACAAGCAACACATTGTTGGCAGGCTTGCCATCTACAAAGGCCTCCGTATTGCCCGTCAGTTGTGTTTTCTGATGATCATAACCCACCAAGTCACTGAGGTGAATATCCTCAAAGTGCTTGATACCAATGAGTCTGCTATCCCAGCGAAATGCACAATAATCTGCAATCTCGCCGCAGCCATAGCGTCTGTAATAATCAATCAGAGAATCAGCCATACTCGTGGGATCGGCAGACATTTCAAGATGATTATGATTAACGGGCTTGGTTGGCTTGTAGTCGGTAAGGATTGAGTTCACCTCTTCATCAAAGAGAGTCCAAAGATTGATAATATCTGTGATGAAAAGATCTTTGAGACTTGCACCAATCTTGCCGCCGTTGAGTTCAACTGTAGCTGATACCAAGTTCGGTTCATGGGTCAATAAATACAACAGATATTCCCGAATCACATTGCCGGACAAGCCCAGCTCTTCCGCCTTTGCTATTAAATTTGCAGTTGCCTGCATTGAATTTGATGTCAGTTCTTCCTTATATTTTAGCAAATTCCGACAAACCAGCAAATTATTCAAATCTACCATGATGCACCTCTTAATTATATTTTGAAACTTGTCCATTGCTGATATAATATTACCAAAAGTGAAGAAAAAATCAAGTTTTTTTGCTGAAATTTCTGTGGTATAATATCAGTGGAGGCGGTGAAAATGTTAGAATTTATCATAGGGCGAGCCGGAACAGGCAAAACTCAAATTTGTTTGCAATCAATGAAATCTCTGCTGGACAGACAAGGCTTAAATGCAAGGATATTTGTACTTATGCCTGCATATATGACTTATCGAACAGAGAGACGATTTGCGGAAATGACTAACGGACAGGCTAATACTTATGCCTACAGCTTTCAACGTTTCGCCAGACAGATTTTGGCAGAAACGGGCGGAACAAATATTCCCAAGATAACAGATATAGGGCGTAGGATACTTCTCAGAAAAATCCTTCTGCAGCGTGACAAGTCCCAAGATTTAAAATATTTTGCGAGGGCAGTCAAGCAGCGCGGTTTCAGTGAAATTCTCTCGGATACTATCAGAGAGCTCAGAACTTATGGTATAACGCCGGATCTGCTCAGACAGACAACGGCTGATATTGATGACGAGGATCTTAATAACAAGTCCCTTGACCTTGCCATGCTCACCGAAGATTTTTGTAATGCAATCGAGGGCAAAAATTATGATGATGAAGATGTCGTCGAAATAGCTGCCGCTAAAATTCCAAATTCAAAACTCTGCAAAGGTGCCGAAATTTACATTGACGGCTTTATCTTCTTTGACAAGTTGCAGCGTAAAATAATCAGAGCACTCTTGACACGAGCCAGAAATGTCCATATTGCCCTGCCAATGGATACAGACCTCAACAGCAACGAGAATAGAGAGGAAATCGGGCTCTTCTATCAATCACTGAAAACATTCAATATAATCAAAAATATTGCTGATGAAGTTGGCGTAGAAGTGCGAATAACAAGATGTGATAAAAATTACCGTTTCAAACGCGGTGCCTTGAAGTTACTTGAGCAGAATATGTTTGACTTTCCATTGACTGCTCTGCAAAATGAGAGCGAAACTGACAGCATAAAGATAATTGAGGCGGCAAATAAGCGTGTAGAAGTTGAGGCGGTTGCTCAGGATTTACTCAAACTCAAAGAGGAGCGCGGCTATAGATTCCGTGATATAGGAATACTCTATCGCGACGAGCAATACACCGGTCTCATTAAACCTGTGTTTGAAGTGCATGAGATACCATATTTCAATGACGAAAAGCGGCCGGCAATTCATCACCCGCTGGCGGAGCTGATCAGATCATCACTTGACTTGCTCACTAACAGGAAAGCTGATCCTCTATTCTACTGCTTGCGGACGGGCTTATTTGATATTTCTACTGATGATATTGACTTTTTGGAAAATTACATCATAGAATTTGGAATAGGCGGCATAAAAAGTTGGAATATGGACGAACCTTGGACATATTATCGCCGCGAATATGATACCGGCTCTGATGAAGTACCTTCAAAAGAGCGACTTCGTCTGGAAAAAATCTATAATATTCGTCAGCAAGTATATGAGTATTTCCGAGAATATATCAGCGACTTTAACAAAAAAACTCTGCCGGTCAGGGTGATGGCAGAGTCACTATTTGAATTGCTGGAATTTTTAAAAGTACCTCACACGCTCAACAAGTGGTCAAGACAAGCTGCCCAGGCAGGGGATCTCCCGCTCTCACGCGAACATTTGACTATATGGAACGAGATAGTCAAGCTGCTGGAGCAATTAGTTGAAATACTTGGCGAAGAGACGATCACCGTCAAAGAATTTACTTCACTGATGAATGAGGGGATTGAAGCCATACAAATGACATTGATACCTCAAGGGTTAGATGAAGTGACGGTTGCGAGATTGGATCAAAATAGTCTGCAAAATATCAAGGCGATATACATTCTCGGTGTCACTGAAGGGCAAATGCCGCGCAGCAGCAATGAAAAAGGTCTCTTCTCCGATGCGGAGCGTTACTACTTGGGCAAGGCAGGTCTGGAGATACATGCCGGTCAAATTGAAAATTCCCTTGCTGAAAAATTCCTGCTCTATCGCGGTTTCACAGAAAGCAGAGAATATCTTTGCCTTTCCTATCCTCTCGCTGATAGTGAGGGCGGCACAATTAGGAAGGCCTCTTTAATTGAAAATCTTCAGAAATTGATTCCAAAAATCAATACGGAATCCGTCAGTGTTGATATACTCGGCAGTAATGCTGATGTACTGTTCATGGTTGATGATAAAAAAATTTCGCCCGATGCCGCCGTCAAACTCTTCGCACGCTACAAAAATACCGTCAGCAGCAGTGTCAGCAGGATTGAACAATTTATGGGTTGCCCTTTCAAACATTTTGCTCAATATGGACTCAGACTTGAGGAACGCAGAATCAGAAAGTTTAGATCTCTTGATCTTGGGAATCTCCTACATTCCACTATGAAAAAATTCGGCGAACGTATGAAAGAAGAAAAACGCCTTTGGGCTGAGGTTGACAAAAAAGAAGTTCCGGCTATAGTCGATGAGATATTCGACGAGCTCATTCCCAACTTCCTCAACAAAATCCTTCTGAGCAGCAACACTTACAAATATCAAAAGGAACGAATCAGAAAGCTGGCAATTCGTTCTCTGCAGCGATTGATTGAGCTTGACGCCGAAAGTCACTTTCACCCTGAGAAGTTTGAGGTCAGTTTTGGCTTGTCCGATGGTGAAAAGCCGCTGATTTTCAATCTCGATAACGGTACTAATCTGAATCTTTCGGGGCGAATTGACAGGATAGATTATTCCGAGGACGGCAAATATTTTATGATCATCGACTATAAAACAGGTGATCAATATATAAATCTCGTTGATGTGTACTACGGCCTCAATTTACAGCTTTTGACTTATCTGTATGTCGTCAATGG
>CAJODU010000039.1:10691-12469 GCA_905233325.1 uncultured Selenomonadaceae bacterium | reverse complement strand
TGTCAGCGTTTCAAGCCTCGGCTGGGTTTGACGTTCTCCGGCGTATTCTCAAGCCGAAGGTGTAATATCAAATTCAAAGGAGAAAGAAAATGCTTACAAAAGAAGGTAAACAAGAGATTATTCAAAAATACGCAACACACGATGGTGACACCGGCTCACCTGAAGTACAGATTGCACTTCTTACCAATCGTATCACCTACCTCACCGAACACCTCAAAGTTCACAAGAAGGATCATCATTCACGCCGCGGCCTCCTCAAGATGGTTGGTCATCGCCGCAGACTTCTCAGCTATCTGCAAAAGAAGGACATCAGCCGCTATCGTGAGATCATCGCTCAACTCAACCTTCGCAAATAATTTTGCCTTCGTAAAGTCTGAATATATTTTCCATAGATCGGGCAACGGAAAGATCGTGCGTTATCACTATCAACGTGCGGTCTTTTTCATTTGTCACGTCAATTATTGAGCTGATCAGATTAGTAGCTGTGATTTTGTCCAATCCTGCTGTCGGTTCGTCGAGGATTAATATATCACTATTTGACGCCAGTGCCAGAGCGGTTTGAAGGCGATTCCGCTCGCCGCCGGAGATTTTGACTCCATTCTCGCCAATCTCTCTGTCAAGATCGAGATCGTCAAGCTGACATATCCTTAGAGCATGGATAATCTCATCTTCAGTGATATTCGGGTGCATAATCAAAAAATTTTCTCTCACCGATTGCGAAAAAATATAGTTATTAACCGTTGCGGCTGCTATGCTGCCATTTACAAATATATGTCCCGAATCAGGCTGCCAAAGTTTTAATATTAAATATAGCAAAGTCGTCTTGCCGCTGCCGCTCTCACCGATTATGGCAATCTTTGCACCGCGTTTTACTTCAAGTCTAACATTTCGCAACACATCAGATAAATCAGAATATCCAAAAGAAACATCTTTAACACAAAGTGCCATATCATCAGCAAGCACTTCATTGACGCCATTGCCCAAAGTTGAAGGTTCAATATTTTGAATAATATTTCCAGTGGGGAATAAACTCCTTACAACATTCGGCAGGGTATTAATCATATCAAAAATCACAAGCAAAATAAAGAGCCATATGGACAAGTCGATAATATCTACTAATCCTGCAAGCTCTTTCAATATCATCAACATCAAGACAACATTAACGACGGCACAAACGCTGTCAACATTGATTATTTTGATCCTCTTGAGTCTTTCGGTCTCTTTGAGGTCTGCAGCCGCCTCGTCAAGTCTGCTGATTGCCTCGTCAGCACTTTTGGCAGACTTCAACTCCTCAAAACCGTCAAAAAAATCCAGCAATCTTTCACGATAGCCGGTATCGTTGACTTTTATTGATTTATTATAAGTCAAAGTAATTGTAATTGTCAGCAGCATTGATAGCGGTAGAATCAGACTCATTATACCAAGCGTTCCGAAGAGATAAATTGTCACAGCGGCTGTTATCAAGGTTGTACTTAAAAGTGGCTGTATTATCCTTGCAAAGCGATCCTTTTCCTCATTCGCCAGGACTGACAATTCATGTAACATTTGAGATTCAAAAGAGCCGCCATTCTTGAGCGGAAATATTTTTAGCGAATGTTTATATATATTTACTTGAATTTGAGTCAGTGCCTTGAACATTAAACTATGACTCAAATATCTGTCTAAATATCTAAAAATCGCTTTAAAAATCCCTGCCGCCCGTACAAGCGTAATGCCGACCGCCAAAGCAGACAGCGGCGGGTGAAATGAAGCGGAATAACTCATATAAGATATAAGGT
>CAJODU010000039.1:0-10683 GCA_905233325.1 uncultured Selenomonadaceae bacterium | reverse complement strand
GTCACTGCCGCCATGTTGACTACTATCGCCGGAAACATTTTCATAATTTAGATGAAGTACATTTGTCTTGAAGCGTCTAACTCTTTATTGACGGCGTTTAATATATCTTCCAAAGTTACCGCTTTCAATATTTTACTTATGCCCTCGTCCAGCGGATTGTATACATTCTCATTGATTGCCTTGTCCAATTCGGGGAATTTAGATTCAGATACCGTCTGCTCCATCAATCCCAATTCTATAGCCGCGAGTATATCATAAGCTGTTATATCCCGCGGACTGCACGCCAACTGATAGCCGCCCTGCGAGCCTTTTATACTCGTTACAAGTTTTGCCCTCTTCAGCAGAGAGAAGACCTGCTCAAGGTAAATTTTGGAGATTCCCAACTTTTGGGAAATGCTGATAATGGTTATAGGCAATTCGCTCTCATAACATTGTGCTAAATGTGTCATTGCCACTAACCCGTAACGTCCTTTTGCTGAAATTTTCATTATTAAAACACCTATCCTTGCTATAATTTACGCAACTTTTGACTTCCTGCATTGTCACAGGCAACATATATTTTTACTCTTGGTAGATAGTTTCAAATTCGCCATTTATTCTCCTTCGACTTTTAATTATATTTATTTGATTCTTCACAAAGTCAAAATCTCCTGCGTTAAACATAAGAAGTTAGCTATTATCATAGAGCAATGTAAAATTATTATGTTTAGAAAGTTTTCAAGCAGGAGAAAACTTTTCTATGGCGAATTTTTCAATAGATTATAGGTAATTAATTATCCTTAAGATGTAGGAGGATAGACACATGAAACAAAGGGAGAGTTTGTGGGAAGCATATCTCAAAAGAGGATTTAGCAGACGCAACTTTTTAAAGGGTTGTGTTGCTTTGACTTCGCTGATGGGTCTCAGTTCGGATATGTTCAACAAAGTTGTCGAAGCAGCGGAGACAAAACCGCTGCCGGTTGTAGTTTGGATTCACGGTCACGAATGTACCGGCTGTGATGAATCATTCATTCGCTCCGGTGCTCCGCTGGCATCGGACGTTGTACTGACAAGCATTGCACTGGAATATGATCATCTTTTGAGTGCGGCTTGCGGTGCACCTTTTGAAGCTCATCTTGATGAAGTAATTCAGAAATACAACGGTCAATACATTCTTGCTGTTGAGGGTGCAGTCTCGACAAAAGATAACGGTATTTACTGCATGAGCGGCGGACACACTTTCACTCATCTGCTTGATAAAGCGGCAAAAGGTGCGGCGGCTATCATTGCTTATGGAAGTTGTGCGGCTTATGGCGGTATTCAAGCGGCAAAGCCTAATCCAACCGGCTCTTCAGGTATCAAGATGTTTGTCGGCGGCAAACCTGTAGTCAATGTCCCCGGCTGCCCGCCAATTCCCGAAGTTATGACCGGCGTAGTTATGCACGTTGCTCTCTTCGGATCAATTCCGCCGCTTGATGGCGACGGTCGTCCCAAGCAATTCTACGGCAATCGTATCCACGACACTTGCTACCGTCGTCCGTTCTTTGATGCCGGAATGTTTGCAGAGACTTTTGATGATGCAGGATCAAAGGCCGGCTGGTGTCTCTACAAACTCGGCTGCCGCGGTCCTGAGACTTACAATTCCTGTGGCAATCTTCGCTGGTGGCAGGGTATGAGCTACCCCATTCAATCCGGTGCTCCTTGCATTGGTTGTGCTAATGCTCACTTCTGGGACGAGGCTCCCTTTACAGACAGACTGCCGAAGTATGATAAGATTGGCGACGCTGATAAAATCGGTGTCGGGCTTGCCGTTGCGACTACTGCCGGTGTTGTCGGTCATGCGGTTGCAAGTGTTGTTCAACGCAATCAACGTGATAATTTGCTCGAAGATGAAAATCACGACGAACATTAATATTAGAAATCAAACGAGGTGAAATAAATGCCACATGTTGTTGTAGACCCTATCACAAGAATTGAGGGACATTTGCGCGTTGAAGTCACTGTCGATGACAGCGGCAAGGTAACTGACGCAATATCCTCCGGCACTGCTTGGCGTGGACTTGAGCTCATTATGAAGGACAGAGATCCTCGTGACGCTTGGGCTTATATTCAGAGAATTTGCGGCGTCTGTACGACTGCTCATGCTCTTGCATCAGTTCGTGCCGTTGAGGACGCTCTTGGAATCACCATTCCAAAAAATGCAAACTATATCAGAAATATCATGGCGGCGACTTTGACTGTCCAGGATCATATAATTCATTTCTATCATCTCCATGCGCTTGATTGGGTTAGCCCCCTCAAGGCTGCTGAAGCTGATCCTGTTGCAACGGCTAACTTGCAGACTTCCCTGCTCAATGCCTACCGTCTGCAGCTTAAAGTTCCCGAAGAGAACGCAACGGTAGCTTATGCTCATGACTTCCCTGCTGCGACGCCTCAATACTTCCAAGGTATTCAAGATCGCGTTAAGGCTATAGTTGCAAGCGGACAACTAGGTATCTTCGCTGCTCAATGGTGGGATCACCCTGATTATAATATTCTGCCGAATGAAGTTCACCTTCTCGCCGTTGCTCACTATCTTGAGATGCTTGACAAGCAGAGAGAGATAATCACGCCGCATGTCATCTTTGGCGGCAAGAATCCTCACCCTCACTATGTCGTTGGCGGTATGCCTTGTGCCATTTCACTCACCGACGGCAATGCCCCCGTCAACACTGCACGCCTCGCTATTGTCGACCGTGCTATCAATATGGGACGCGATCTCGTCAACAATTACTACCTGCCTGATCTCATTGCAATCGGCAATCTTTACGTCAAGGCAGGAAAGGTCGATGGCGGCGGTCTCGCCAAGACTCGCGTTATGTCCTTCGGTTCTTATCCTATGGAGAGCTATCAAGGCACCTCTAACGGCGGCGGTTACTTTAATAATTTGCTGATTCGCTCCAATGCTGTTGTTGAGGATTTCGGCAAGGGTGTCGGCAATGCTGTAGTCTACGAGATCAATGCAGAGACTTTGAAACGTGACGACAGATTTACTGAAGGCGTTGAGCATGCCTGGTATGAATACCCTGCCGGCTCGCCTGAAGATCTGCACCCTTGGAAGGGTATCACTAAAGACAAATTCACCGGTCCTAAAGAGGGTACGCCGACAATGTGGCAGACTCTCAACGAGGGCGGCAAGTATTCTTGGCTGAAGACTCCCAAATATAAGGGTAAACTCTGTGAAGTCGGACCTCTTGCTAAGTATATTGTCATTTACACTAAAGCTAATCGCGGCTTGCTGCCTGATCCTACTTGGGCGGAGAAGATGATGCTTGATCAGATCAATGCTGTCAGCGGTGTACTTGGGCTTGCTCCTGAAGTCTGGATGCCGACAATGGTCGGACGTACCGCTTGCCGTGCTCTTGACTGCCAGCTCAACGCCGAGATCAATCGATTCTTCTTTGATAAACTCATTGCCAACCTCAAAACCGGCGACACTCAAACCGTCAACAATGAAAAATGGTATCCTGAGTCCTGGCCGAGTGAGTGTGCAGGTGTCGGTCTCTATGATGCGCCGCGCGGTGCCCTCAGTCATTGGACAATCATCAAAGACGGCAAGATTGACAACTATCAATGCATTGTTCCGACTACTTGGAACGCTTGCCCGCGTGATGATAAGGCGGGTCACGGTGCCTATGAGCTGGCGATGATGGATACTCATGTACAAATTCCCGATAAACCCCTTGAGATCGCTAAGGTTATCCGTTCATTTGATCCCTGCATGGCTTGTGCTACTCATATGTATAATGCTAAAGGCGAAGAGATTCAACTTGTCTCAACCGACCCTTACAAAAGATAACTTCTGACAATCAACTATTGGGGGTGATATAATGAAATCCGTCAAAGAAGTCAAACGTAAAGAATATTATATCTTCAGTCCGTTCTTGAGAATATTCCATTGGATTATGGTGGCTATGATTTTAGTCCTCTTCTTCACCGGTCTGATAATAACCAAGCCTATGAATGTCTCCACGACAGAGCCTTTCTTCTCGATAACTTCAATCGATTTGGTGAGAGATATTCACTTTGTGGCAGCGTTCATCTTCTGTGCTTCGTTTATCCTTAGGATTTATGGTTTCATCATAAATAAAGGTGACAGGCTGTTTCCGAGAGTTTGGGAAGGACATTTCTACAGCGAGACTGTGGAAGTTGCACTGCACTATATGCTGCTGAAGTCACACCATGCCTCATTCCTCCGCAATCCGCTTGCAAGAATGAGTTACGCCGCATTGTATGTGCTGGTTGCTATCGAAATACTAACCGGCTTTGCAATGTACTATATGACTAATCCCTCAGGAACAGGCGGAATGTTGTTCGGCTGGGTCAATGTGATTCTGGGTTCCGAAATGATGACTCATATAGTCCATCACTATGTGGCCTGGTTTATAATCCTGTTTGCGATTGGACATTTCTATATGGTTATTCGTGCCGAGTTTATGGAAGGTGAGAGTGAAGTCAGCAGTATGTTCAGCGGTAAGAAAGTGCTTGCTCACGTTCCGAAAGATGCAAACGAGCTCGATTAATAGCAAAATCTAATTAATTGTTGTCAATTAAGGTGTGGGAGTGATTTCATGGATAAAACTTCTGTCAAGAAGGACATTGTGATAATCGGTGCCGGTATGGCAGGATTGACTGCTGCACTCTACGCCGGCAGAATGAATCTCAATACTATTGTCCTTGAGAATGCAATCATCGGCGGACAAATTGCAAATGCTACAGGTATTGAAAATTACCCCGGCTTTATGACTGTCACGGGTAAAGAGCTCATAGAGACTGTCCAGAAACAGGCGGAAAATGTTGGAGCTGTGGTTGATGAGTTTGATATTATTGAGAGGCTGGAGCTTCAAAATGAGACTAAACTGGTTGAGACTGCCAACTATATCTATGAGACACCTGTTGTAATTCTTGCAACAGGTATGAATCGCCGTAAACTCCCGCTTGCTGAAGAGCCGAAATATGCAAACCGCGGCGTCCATTACTGCGAACTCTGTGACGGGCATATGTACCAAGATAAAACTATCGTTGTTATGGGTGGCGGCAATGCAGCTCTTGATGCGGCACTCTTTCTGACAAAGTATGCTTCAAAACTCTATATAATCCACCGCTCACAATTCCGTGCTGACGAAATCACCCAGCAGAAAGTCAAGCAAAATTCCAAAATTGAGATAATGCTGGAGACGGAGATCACAAAACTTTTTGGAGACACAAGACTCAGGAAAATCGAAATAATGGACAAGAATACTCAAACTTCAAGCCTTTTGGACGTTGATGCGATCTTCGTCAATATCGGTGTTGAGCCGAATGTCGCCTTGTTTAAAGATCAAGTCAAACTCAGCGAACGAGGACATATCTTGGCAGGTGAGGATTGCAGGACTAATTTGGCAGGTGTCTTCGCTGCCGGTGATATTCGTGAGAAAGAGATTCATCAGTTGACGACAGCAGCCTCAGACGGCACTACTGCCGCATTGTTGGCTGAAAAATATATTGCAAAATTAAAAGAGGTGCATTATGGTAAAAGTTTACTCAATTACTCAATGTCCGTGGTGCGACAAGGTGAAGAAGTACCTCAAGAGCAAGGGCGTGGACTATGAGGAGCACAACATCGAAGAAAGCGACGACGATGCAAAGGCGTGCTTGTCACTGAGCGGTGATACTATGGTACCTGTAGTCACACCCGACGATAAAGAATATGTAGTCGGTTTTGACAGAGAAAAAATTGACAACATGCTCGGTATTTAATTAATTGGCAAAAAAATAACCGTTGACCCGGTGCAATGTGCAAGGTTGACGGTTTTTTCTTTTATCGAAGAAAATTTTTTCTCCTTGATTTAATTTTCTGCCAATTTGTGGTAAACTAAATGCGAGGTGAGGTAGATGTCCATAGAGATCAATTTAATTAAATTCAACACCGATATAGGCTCAACTAAGCCGGAAAATATCATTCACACCGAAAATAAATGTCCGTTTTGTGATGTTGAGCATCTTACTGACATAATAGAGGTCGACGGCGATATAATTTTCCTCAAGAATAAATACAACGTCGTTGAGGGTGCCGATCAGTTTGTCCTCATTGAAGGTCGTGAGTGTGATGTCGATATGCCCGACTATACCCAAGAGCATATGCGGAGGGTAATAAGGCTGGGGTTGAAACATTGGAAACTTCTGCTGGAGAGCGGCAAATATGAGGAGGTACTTTTTTTTAAAAACTTTGGTCCCATGTCCGGCGGTACTATCAAGCACCCTCATATGCAGCTTGTCGGCTTTCCGAAATTAAATGCTGACTTGCTCTTCTTCCCTGAGGAAATGCACGGTATCATAATCAAAGAAAAAAACGGCGTTGAGATGAGTATTTCAAACTGTCCGCGTATAGGTTTTGGAGAGATTAATATTGTCCCTCAAATTGACGGCGATCTTGATACCTTCGCCGACTTCATCAAAATAGGCGTCCATTACCTCACTCACCACTTTAGGAAAAACCTGACAAGCTATAATATTTTTTTCTATCACAAGGAGCGGCAGATTTATGCAAAATTGATACCGAGATTCGCCACTTCTCCCTACTTCATAGGCTACAATATCAGATTTCTTCCCAACAATGTCGAGCGCATAGCCAAGGAGATTTTGAGCATATATTTCTAGTTAATGTTGTACTAAGATATGGAGATAAATTGCCATGAAAGATCTGAAATACAAAATGATAGAAGCTAATATTCAGCAAGCAACTGAGTTATTGAATGGCGTAGAAATATTCAACAATCAGACGATTTTGAATAAGGATATATTGCATGCGGCAGCTTTTTGTAAAGTCTATGATGAGCTGGCTTTTGCTGATTTCAAGGCAAAGTGTAAATCTCACAGAGAAGTTAATCTGACGCTTTTTAATGATGCCATAAGGACACATGCAAGCCGTATTCGTCGGGAGTTCAGCCGTTTTGAAGATAATTCAAAAATTATCAAGCTCAACCCCGCCGGTGAGGATATATTTAATCTTCCGCCTCTTCCCAACGGCTTGGAGCTTACGATACCTCCGGCTTATACCTGCTCAACTAACGGTATTGTCATTGACAAGGTAATGGCGAACGGCAGCCATATTACTAAATTCGTTGCACACGCACCTTTTTTCATTATTGAGCGTCTCAAAAACATTGACAACAATACAGAAAAATTTAAAATCGCCGTCTACAGTGCCGCCGGCTGGGACTTCATCACCTCCGACCGCTACAATTTTTCCGATGAGCATAGGATTGTAACTCTCAGTCGCTACGGTTTGGGTGTTGATTCTGTCGTTGCTCGTGAGGCAATCATCTATGTCAGCGAGTTGCTTCGTCACAATGTTGACAAAATACCCGTCACCAGAATTGTGAGCAGGATTGGCTGGCGCAATGAATTCAGCGAATTTATCTATCCGCCGAGCGGTGAAAACTATATGGTTGACACCAGCGAGAATGGGGAGCTTGAATTGATCTATCAGACGAAGGGCAATCGTCAAAGGTATTTGAAACATTACGATAAAATCAAGGCTTATCCTTATGCACGGCTGGCTTTTGATGCTGCGTTGGCTGCCGCGTTCATTGAGATTATCAACATGCGAAATATGACACTTTGTATTTGGGGCAAGAGCGGCGGCGGCAAGACGGCAGGCGTTATCAAATTCCCTATGTCCATTTACGGCGATCCAAAGTATGTGCCGACTTTTAATTCCACCTTCAACAGTCTGGAGCGGCGGGCGGTCTGTTCTAATAATCTTCCCTTTGCCGTTGACGAACTTCAAAATATTACCAGTCAATTTCAGCGTGACAATATTGATAAATTTGCTCATATCGTTGGTGAGGGCGTCAGCAAAGGACGAACCGCCAAAAACGGTGAAGTGGAAGTATTGAAAAAATTTTCAACGATTGCCCTGATAACAGGCGAGCAGCCCTTGACCGGTTTTAATTCAGATCAAGGCAAGAAGAGGCGGACGGTTGAATTTCATTGCCGTGAAGTTCTCCCGCGTGAGCTTGCAGATGAGATTCATGAATTTGTCAATAATAACTACGGATTGCTCGGCCGCGAATGGGTGAATATCATCAAAGATCATATCAATGACATTAAATCAATCTACAAATTTTTCAAGAATGATTTCAAAAGCAAGAAAGAGAATGCAATTCCCGACCATATCAAATTTCTCGCTGCAGCATACACCGCTGATGTAATTTTCAATATCTATTTTCGGAATGCAGACGCTGATTCTGCCATTCAAGAACTCCAAGAAAAACATACTCCGCAAATGCTGAAAAATTTATCCATTGAATTAGATACTCTCACTTCTCAGCGAGCAATATATTTTATAAAAGAATTTATTTCCAGCAGACGCAAACATTTTCTAATCAATAATGATGCAAGCAGAGTGCAGGATCCTATTTTTGGGACGATAAAAGGCGATAGGATAACGGTATATCAGTATAAACTCAAGAGTGAGCTGAAAAGGGCGGGCTTTTCTCCTGAGAAAATTATAAATGAGTTGGTATATGAAGGATTTTTGGAAGTTGACGCCAACAGGAATCAATATAAAGTGAATTGGAAAAATACTATTCGATAATATTTTAGTGATTGTTCCACTCAGGAATTGAGGAAGGCAAGTTGAATTGCATGAGGATTTTCCCGACAATGTGCTCAATCTGCTGTTGAATGGTTGAGGGTACATTGTAAAAAGTCAGCATCGGCGGCAGGACTACTACACCATTGTCAGCGATCTCTTTCAAGTTTCTCAAATGAATACGACTGAAAGGTATCTCACGCGGCACCACTACAAGTTTGCGGCTCTCCTTAATGCAGACATCAGCCGCCCTCAACAGGAGATTTTCAGCATAACCGCTCGCAATTCCGGCAACGGTTTTCATTGAGCAGGGCACAATCACCATACCGTCAGTCAAAAAACTGCCGCTTGCAATGGAGGCATCCATCTCGTTGACATCATAGACGACGTTGGCGAGTTTTTTTATGTCATACAAATCGAAATTAGTCTCATGTCTGAAGGTCAACGCCGCACCCTCAGTGATGATGAGGTGAGTTTCAACCGTCTCCATTTGATTCAATCTTCGCAAAAGCTCAACGGCAAGGACGACACCGCTGGCTCCGCTTATTCCAACTATCAATCGCATTTATCATACCTCAAATTATATATATCATTTTGATTTTATTTCGGCATTGCCGGCAGTCAACATAAATTGCAGGGCAGCATCTGATTTAATGTCAATCGGGATCACTTCGCTGCGTTTGACAAAAAGATTCGTTCCGGAAGTTATATTCAGACTCCACGGCACAAAGACGCAGACGTAATCGCCATCAAGTTTGTCTTTGATCATCGGCGGCACATTCGGCATTAAAAAACCCATTGCCATAGATTGGTGGAAAGGCACAAGGACAACATTTTGAAACATACTGTTTGATTCAAAAATCGCCGTTGAGAATTGCTTGACGCTGTTGTAGATGAATTTCACCACGGGAATTTTGCCGAGCAAAGATTCTCCAAATGAAATGATATGCTTCAATAACCAGTGAGTGGAAATCCAGCCGACAATGTAAATCAACAGCAAGAGAGCAATAAGCCCTATACCCGGAAAGTAAAATGGTAAGTGTTTGCCGAGTACGCCTTCGGTAAAATTAAAAATCTCCATGACTACAAATAGCGTTATGGCAATAGGCACCAGCACAATTAAACCATTTAGAAAAGTTTTTGACATATCATCACCCCTGCGGAAAAGCCTAAATTAATGCTAAAAGCCGCTGCAAAATCATTATCTGCAACGGCTCTTTTATTTATTAACCGATTTCAAATCGAACAATTTAATTTTCATTGCTGTCAGTTTCACCGGCAATGATTTTTGCTATTTCTGAAAAAGCCTCTTTATTCTTGGCTCCGTGAATACTTAAAACCAAGCTCTTGCCGGGCATTATTTCCAAGTTCACCAAGCTGAGGATACTATCACTGCTGCCGACCTTTTTGCCACTAATCAATCTTACAAGGCAGTTGGTATCTTTAGCGATTTTGACGATGTGAGCACACTCTCTGAAAGCGAGGATCCCCTTAGCAACCAGAATAAAACTCACCACTGCACCATATTTTTCTAATTCTCTATTATTTCCATTGATATTTATATTTTTTATCTTTTTATATGTCTTCTTCTTCATAACACATTTCCCCTATTGTCTATCCGGATTAAGACTTTGGTTTCGTCAGACTTCCCTGTCGACGCCTAACATTTTATCACTATATTTTCAGTTTGACAATAGGCAATTTTTATTACTTTGTCGCAAATTCATTCGTATTTATTCCGATTTTATTTGTTTATTTGGTTTGACGCCTCCCCACAGCTAAAGCTGGGGGATTCTAATTACCATATAAACAGATAGCAACGGTTTGCGTTTTTTAGTTGGTCGTGCCACTCTACTTCGTTTAACCACCCGGGACAACGAAGGCAGTTGGCAATCTCTATCAAAGAACGCTCACCTCAAGGTACTCGACCCTGTTGCCTTTGCTTATACTTTCATTAGCCTCACAGATTAAATCTGTGGCTCGCGCCAGAGCTCTACTACTTTCAGCTTATGCTGTCCGTAGATATGTTTCTTCTTTTATTGGCGTTTCTATCTCAAATCTGCCAAACTTCGCCAAGCTCAAAATAT
>CAJODU010000038.1 GCA_905233325.1 uncultured Selenomonadaceae bacterium | reverse complement strand
AATCCAGTCAAGTTTGCCACTCGTGAGCTTGGCACCGTCCTCAGTGGTGACGGTAACATCGCCTTCAACGTGAATATTTTTACTGGCATTGTCAAAGATACCATTTTTCGCATGTAATTCAATACTTTTGCCGTCCGCTTGATAGAAATGTCCGACCAGATTGCGAAGTTCCGCATTTTGCGTCTTAATATCAATGGTTGCCTTCTCTGCCGTCAATTCCCATATCTTGACGCCGTTTCTCTCTTCGCTTATGGTATTGCCGACATATTCCATCGTCGTTGGCGGCTCAACCTTATCAAATACAGGCGGCGATTCGGGCGTGGTCATCACAACCCAAACAACCAGGCATACAAACGCAACGCCAAGCACTGACAAAAGTATCTTCCATTTTGTATCCATTCTCAGTTCCTATCAGTCTATTAGTCTCTATGCTCTTTGATCCACTTTTCAAGCAACGGTCGATCATTGTTCTTCGGCTGTTCAAACCACTGCGAGCAGAGATAGTACGTCACTCCGCGGATTGGAACCTTCAGCTTGAAATAGTTGGCAACATTAGATTGATTGCGTTCCGTCACCAAGAGAGGATAATTAATCCCGAAAGTATCACTGCTGTAATCCAAAGTCAGCATTTGATCAACTTCAGCCTCATCAGCCTTACCTGCCATCAGCAAGTCACGCAAAACACCTTTGGCAAGGTCTCTGATTCTAATGTCCTTGTACTCAGGCAGAGCATTGAGTACCGCCTCAACCTTATCAAGCCATACATCCAGCTTGTCCCTTTGATCTTCACTCCAATCACTGCAGAGGTAATACTTGCTGCCGCGGATAGTGACGGGCTTGGAGAAATATTTGGGCGAATCATCATAAGTCAAGGCCTTAGCTCTCAGCAGGAGAGGCACCTCAATGCCGAAAGTCTTCTCACTGTAGTCAATGAATCGCATATCATAGACTTCGTCCTCACTGACAGCCTCTTCCTCAAGATACTTTCTCATCTTGGTGTCAACCAGCTCTTGAACTGTCTCCTTAGGTATAACCTTATCATCAACAATAATCTGCTTTTTATACCTTTCAGGCAGATTTGCTGTCAATGAGGCGGGCTTGACAAGGTGGGTGGATTCGTGCAAGGCCATAAGCCTTTCAAGGTTAGACAACATTTGATTTGTCATTTTTTCCTTGAGTGGCGGTTTGTCGGATTTTGACTTTTGATGCTTACTTTCAACGGGTTCAGGCAGCTCTACATCTATCTCTTGATTCAAGAACTCTTGAACGAAGGGCAATTCTCCTATTTCAGGAGTCTGCTCAATCATCTTATTCAAAAAAATATTCGCCAGCACGGGATTCAGCTCAAACAGATAGCCCTGCTTGACGTTGCCGTTGATATTGAAGGCAGAAAGATCCTCACGCCCATACTTCAATATATCCTCTTTGAACGGGGAAAATTTCATTATCTGCTTCAATGTAGAATAGTTGAAGTGTAATTTCCAGCCTTCAGTGACCCAATCATTTTGTTTAGCCGTCTCTTCGGGAATGGTTATTTCATAGCATTTGTCGGCAGCTTGACTGACCCCTCTGAGACCGCCGGAATAGTGAATGATTAAGTCCCCCTTGTTGACTTTGGTAATATTTGTCCAGTATGATCTCTCCGCACCGTCTCGTCTGCAACGCGGTGCCTCAAGATAACCTTCTTTACATTCGGTTTCAAAGGTCTTTCCTTGTGATACAAACCATGACTTAATCATAACTCTCTCTCCCGATTCACCAAAAAATTCACCAGTGATACGGCTCACCGTGTTCCATTAATATCAGGCGTGTCATTTGATGAGTAAAAGTCATCTTTGAGAGACTGAGACGCATTGCCGCAGTCTCTCTCAATTTTTGACTTATTCCAAATGCTCCGCCAATCACAAATGTCAATTTGCTCTGTCCGCTCAAAGTTAAATCAGCAACCACTTTCGCCAAGCCCTCTGAGGAAATCAACTCACCATGCACGTCCAGCACACATACCCAAGAGGCGGCAGGTATTCTGGCAAGCAGCTTGTCGCCTTCCTCCTCCACTGTCCGACATTCAGGCACTTCAACTATCTCAACCGTTGCATAGGGTTTCATTCTCTTGAGGTACTCTTTGACGGCCTCTGTCAAATATTTTTCTTTGAGCTTACCGACAGCTAATATCGTTATCTTCATCAGCCGGCATCGTTAGTGACGTGCGGCATTTCTTCAAGGGTAATATCTGCCTCATGTTCGGCACCGTTATGCTCATACTTAATCTTGACCCTATCGCCGACTTTGTGGACAGCAATCTCATTTCTCACTTCAGTGACAGTGTTGACCTCTTTGCCGTCGATTGCAATCAGGACATCACCGCGTTCAAGCCCCATACGACCGGCAGGGCTGTCAAGTCTGACTTGGAATACATAGACACCCTTGTCAATGGTGAGCTGATAGCCGTATCTCGCGGCAGTCGGCTTGTCAAAGATAGTGACGCCGAGGTAAGGTCTTGCAACGTAACCCTTAGCTAAGAGTTCGTCAATGATAGATTGCACGGTATTGATTGGAATGGCGAATCCCATACCTTCAACGCCGTTGGAGGCGAGCTTGGCGGAATTGATACCGATCACTTCACCGTCAGCATTGAGCAAAGGTCCGCCGGAATTACCTTGGTTGATTGCAGCGTCTGTCTGGAAGAGTTTGACGCGGCGATCACTGAGTTCAAGTGTTCTGTTGAGTGCACTGATAACGCCGACAGTAACCGAGCCTTGGAACTCAAGACCGAGCGGGTTGCCAATGGCGATAGCAGGTTCACCGACTACCACCTCATCAGAATTGCCGAACTTTGCGGAGGGCAAATCCTTGGCATCGACTTTAACGACGGCAATATCAGTCATTTCATCAGTGCCGACAAGTTCCGCGTTGACTGTGCGGCCGTCAGAGAGCGAGACTATAAGCTCCTTGGCACCTTCAATAACGTGATTGTTAGTAACTATATAGCCGTCAGACTTGAAGATGACGCCGCTGCCGACGCCTGTGCTCTCAAATTGACGGTTGAATATATCGCGAGCGACGGCCTTGTTGGTGATACCGACAACGGCAGGACCAACCTCGCGGGCAACACGAACAGCCGGCGTCTCCCTCGCAGCACTCATCTTGGTTGTAGCCGCTTGTGCTTTACCTTCCAGGTGGCTATCTGAGGAAGTCTTAGTAGTTCCGTCCGCGGCGGCAGTCTGCGTCTGTTCAGTATCTTCATAATTATCTATAGGATTGCCGGCAATATCAGTACAGCCGCAAACAGCTATGCTCACTGCAATCAGTGCGGCTGTCAATGTTTTCTTGTAAAACATATGATCTCTCCTCTCAATTACGTCCCTATTCGACGTTAATGCTGTAATTCCTGCAAAAGCATTGACTTTATCAAAAGTTTTTGCTATAAATATTTGGGTGTTTTGTGTGATTGAAATAAAAAATCTAACTAAAATATTTGATTCTTCCGAAACAGGAGCAAAGAAAACCGCCGTTGATAATCTCTCATTCAAGATCAACAGCGGCGAAATATTCGGGATTCTCGGCAAGAATGGTGCCGGCAAGACCACAACTATAAGAATGATGACACTTCAGACACAGCCGACAAGCGGAGAAATTCTCTTTGATGACTGCTCCGTTGAAGGCAATCCTGAAATGATAAAGCAGATGATAGGCGTGGTGCCTCAACACGTCAACTTTGATCGTGATTTGACTGTTATTGAGAATATGGAGCTGCACGCCCGACTTCATCACTTGAAACGTGAAGAGAGACAGAGACGTATTCAAGATTTACTAAAATATGTTGAACTCACTGATGTGACGAATGAGAATACCAGCAGCCTTTCCGGCGGAATGAAGCGGCGTCTTTTGATTATGCGAGCGTTGATTCATCGCCCTAAAATTCTATTCCTTGATGAGCCGACAGTCGCTCTCGATCCCCAAGTCCGCCGAAGAATTTGGAAACTCATTCAAGACCTCAAAGGGCGCGGTGTAACCATTATACTTACCACTCACTACATTGAAGAGGCGGAACAGCTCTGCGATCGGACAGCATTGCTCAAACGCGGAAAGCTCATTGCACTTGATACTCCTGCCCACCTTTGCCGTCTCAATAATGCCGCTAACCTTGAAGATGTATTTATTAAACTCACAGCCGACAGTTTGCAAGATTGAATTGCAGGGAATTCCGACGCATTGAGGTGAAAAGATGTTTGATGATATTTGTACTGTATTTTGGCGCGATTGGATAGTTCTCAAAAGACGCCTTGCAAGATTTATTCTCTCAAGAATGGTTGCACCGATTCTGTACCTTGTTGCCTTCGGTTACGGTCTCGGCAGAAGTATCACGGTTGAAAGCGGCACCTATATTGATTTTCTTGTCCCCGGTATTCTCGCCCTCAACTCCATGAATATCAGTTTCAACTCAATAACTCCCGTCCATGCGGAACGCGTCTACCATAAGAGTCTGGAGGAATATATATTGGCTCCCATTGCACCCGTCTCCTTTGTCCTCGGCAAGATACTGGCGGCTATTCTTCGCTCCTTCATTGCCTCAGTGTTGATATTGATTTTGGCACTTCTCTTTGGTGCGTCGCTGCAAGCCCTGGCGGATCCTGCAACAGTAATGATCTTCTTGGCGGTACTCCTCCTCAACTCTGCCGTCTTTGCTGCATTTGGCTTTATCGCTGCAATGACAGTCACAACCTACGAATCACTGTCTCAGCTCAACACTTACATCTTGCTGCCGATGTCCTTCCTATGCGGAACTTTTTTCAAGACTTCAACCCTGCCGGAGACAGTCCGTTTCTTCATTGAATTGCTGCCGCTGACTCATACCGTAGAACTTTTGAGGGCAATGATGACGGCGACCTCTATCCCTCTTCCGCCGCTGGTGACGCTGCTTATCTGGCTGTTGGTTACACTGAAGGTCGCAACATATCTCTTCAAAAAATGCTCTAAATAGCTGACTCGAAAAATCAATATATTTCAAAAATTGAATAAAAAATTTTCTGTCAATTAAAGGAATATAATTATAAATGTAGAATTGAAAATTAAAACATAATGATAATAAATCGTAGTTAGGAGCGCGTGAGATATGGCAATAGATACCGGCTGTTTCGGTGCATATGATATTCGCGGCATTTATCCAAAATCTATAAATCAAGAACTCGCCTACAGAGTTGGCCGCGTCTTTCCCGAATTGTTTAATGCTAAAAAGGTTGCGGTTGGACATGATGTCAGGCTGTCAAGTCCGACTCTCAACGACGCCCTAATCAGAGGTCTCACCGAGGCCGGCTGCGATGTTTACGATATTGGTCAATGCGGCACGGAGATGATTTACTTTACCGTCGGCTCAAGGAAACTCGACGGCGGTATCATGGTCACTGCAAGCCACAATCCTCAGGATTATAACGGTCTCAAATGTGTCCAAAGAGAGGCTCGCCCGATCAGTCCCGATACCGGCTTATTCAAAATTCGTGATGCCGTCGCTGATGAAAGCCGCGATTGGTCTTACAAGAAGGCTACAGGCAACATTCATCGCGTTGATATTATGAATGATTATATCAAATGTATTTTGTCATATGTTAATGTCAATAACCTCAAGCCATTAAAAGTGGTTATCAACACCGGCAATGGAGCGGCGGGTCCCGTCATCAACGAACTTGAAAAATATTTACCTTTTGAGATTGTCAAAATATACAACGATCCCGACGGTTATTTTCCAAATGGCGTGCCTAATCCACTTCGTCAAGACAACCGTGCCGCCACTTCAAGGGCTGTCATTGTCAATCATGCTGATTGCGGTGTTGCCTTTGACGGTGACTTTGATCGTTGTTTCCTCTTTGACGAAAAGGGCGGCTTTATTGAGGGTTATTACCTCGTCGGTTTCCTCGCTCAGAACTTCCTCAGCAAACATAAAGGTGCCGGTGTCGTCTATGATCCGCGTGCTGTGTGGAATACCATTGACATTGTTGAAAGTATGGGCGGTAAGGCGTTTATGTGCCGTTCGGGTCATTCCTACGTCAAAGAGATGATGCGCAAGGAAAATGCTATATATGGCGGTGAATTGAGCTCACATCACTACTTCCGCGATTTCTATTATTGTGACAGCGGAATGATTCCTTGGTTGATGGTAGTTGAGTTAATGTGTCAGACAGATAAAAAACTCTCTGAACTCATTAAAGACCGTCAAGAAAAATATCCCGTCTCCGGCGAGCTCAACAGCAAGGTTGCAAGCAGAGAGGTCGTCAATGAGATATTGGCAAAAATTGAAGATATATATGGAAAAGAAGGCGACATTGTCAGAGTTGACGGTTTTGGCGTTGACTATGATGATTGGCGTTTTAATTTGCGCAGTTCCGAGACGGAGCCTTATATTCGTTTAAATGTTGAAACCAGAGGCGACAAGACTTTACTCAATGCAAAAATTGATGAATTGCTCAATATAATAAGAAGTCAAAACTGAGGAGATGATTTTGCTAATGTTCAGTATTTTTGGCTTTGGCAAGAAACAGGAATCTGAAGTTGTTCCCAACATTGATTCCAAGCAGGAAAAAGCACTTAATTCCTCTTACCAAACTTTTAGGGATTCAAAGCCGGATATTAAGGCGGCTTATTTGAGTGAAAGTGAATTGGGCAGTTCCAAGATAACTTCACTTTGTGATGTGGCGGAAGGTGTAGCTTTAATTCTCGGTTTTGTATCGCCGGATTTAAACATGGACAGTGTTGCCCGTTCTATCAAGAATGTCGTTTCAAATAAAGCTAAAATCCTTTTGATAAGCACATCAGGTGAGCTTTACAGAGCACAGGGCAGTCCCTCGGTTTATTGTTCTGCTCCCGAAAACCGTGCAAAAATACTCTTGCAGGCTTATTCCAACCGAATGATAGAAAATATCTATACTATGAGTATTCCCCTGCACAATGAGGATTTAAAAGCACATAAGGTATCTTTGTCAGTCAATGAGCGTGTCAACCTCATTCGGCAGGAAATCAGCAAAAACAAAGTGCCGTTTCGTATCAGTGCTAATCATACTTTTGCCCTGGTTTATGTCAATGGCAATTCCAACTGTGAGACTTTTGTCTTGCAGGCTCTCTATGATTCGGAATTGCTCTCCTGTCCGTTCATTGGCGGCAGTGCGGCGGGCAATCTGGATTTTGAGCATACTTATATTTATGATGGCAAAAATACTTTAGAAAATCATGCAGTAATTACCGTTGTAAGGCTAAAGAAGGATTATCGTTACGGTATTCTCAAGACTCAAGCTGTCGAGGACACAAGAGAATCTTTCACGATTGTGCAAGCGAATACCGCTCTGAGGTATGTGCAGACTGTCTCCGATTCGTCGGGAACAATCAGCTTTATTCAAGCGTTGAAAAATCACTTTAAAGTCAACACCACGAACGAACTTCAAAATGTAATGAATAAATATACATTCGCGACGGATATTAACGGCGAGGATTATATAAGGTCGATTGCGGGAATAGATGATGTCAATGACAGAATCAGCTTTTTCTGTGATGTTGTGACGGGTGAAACTTTGCACCTTATGAAGAGAATCTCGCTTGAGCAGACACTCTCCCGCGCTCTCAACAATTATCAAAAAAATAAACCCGCCCCCATCGGCGGCATACTCAACGATTGTATTCTTCGCCGTCTGGGCTATCCTGAAGAGATTAAGCACATTGATCAATTCAGAGATATTCCCGTGGCAGGTTTTTCAAGTTTCGGCGAGATCAGCGGTCTGCATATGAATGAGACTTTGACGGCGATATTTTTCCACTATATCCCTCACAATGTTTCATTTAGTGATGAGTACGTTGACAAATTTACCTTGACTTATGCAAACTGCCGCGCCTTCTTCTATAAGCGTGTCATTGAGCAGCAGCAACAGACGGAAATATTGAAGGATAAAATAATTAGTATGTTCCGTGACTATCAATCCAAGATACCTACCATTGTGCAGGATATTTCGCATATATCTGATGAAGTTGATATGATACAAAATTCAATTCAGCAGTTAGGCAAGGGCATTGATGAGCAAAATGATCTCTTCGGGCAGCTTATGGAGCGCAGCGGCTCTATAACGCCAAAATTAGATATGCTTGGTCAGAGTACCAAAAAAATCAAAGATGTCATGAAGATGATTGATGAGATTGCCGCGCAGACTAATCTTTTGGCACTCAATGCAGCAATCGAGGCGGCACGTGCCGGTGAACACGGCAGGGGTTTTGCTGTCGTCGCTGATGAAGTCCGCAAACTTTCAGAGAACACTCAAAACAGCCTGAAAACTTCCGACGAGGCTATAAATATTTTGCTGAGAGATGTGGAAGATATAAATTCAATCTTAGCCAACAATGAAGGCTTTGAGAGTCGCATAAATGAATTTGATACTGCTTTCAATGAAGAAATTACAACTCTGCATAGAAATTTAGATGAAGGAATCAAAAGTATTCAAAATTCAACTAAATCAGTCAAAGATCTGGAAAATATCAATGGTTCCGTAAAAACTCAAATGGAGCAGATGGCTACAGTGATTCACAACATTGAAATGGGAATCTAAATTAACCTTAATCAATACAAGGAAGGATTGATTGATATGGGAGTGAAAGTAGGAGATAGCTATCTTTCTGAAGCAGCATATAATTCAAAAAATCAAAAATCAAAGAGTAGTAAAAGCGATACTCAAAAAAATCGAAGTAAAGAAACCTTTGACAGCGTTAATGATTTAAGTAAATATCTGCGTCAAAATTTTGATATAGTCAAAAATGGACAGGCAACTATTTCAAGCAAGTATTTGCGTGACAGTTTGACTGACAGCGACAAGCAAAAGAAATTATTTGAAAATCTTCAAGCAGCGGACAATGCTCTCAAAAGCCATGAAGGTGAAATCGGTTTTCAAGGTATGAGCATTTCTATCAATGAAGACGGTGATATGACAATGACATCTTCAAAGGCGACCGTTACTTTCAACGAATCAAAGAGAGCAGCCCAGCTCGCGGCAGTTAAATCCGTTGCTGATATTCGCAAGTTGATGAAACTTTTGCAAGAAGACCTTGAAGATTGTGAAAACGGACTTCAAAATAATATGTGTGACGAAGCTGAAGTTGAGAAAGTCAAAAAGATGATAGAGCGTGCACAAAGCCGCATGAATGAACTATCTGCAACAGAATCTAAGGATAATCAAAATAATCTATCTATAGATTTGTTAATCTAAATTAAAAGTTTGGAGTGTGATTTAAGTATGGCATTGACATTGTTATCCGGTTTTTCGTTCGACTACGACAACCTCTTCGGTGAGGGCAAAGTCACTCAAGCTGATCTCGACAGCTATAAGGACGCTCTTGCAAAGGCTCACGAGGCTATGAAAGTTATGCGTAAAGAGGGCTTTATCAAGGCTCATCTTTCCAAAGACGGCAACCCTGAGAAGGTTTACTTCTCCAAGTTGCCCTATATCACTGAAGAGAATGGCAAACTTAACCTCAACTCACCTGCCAGCATTAAGAGACTCCACGACTTCACCGAGCGTATTCGCAACAATGTTGACGCAGTTGTCTCTCTCGGTATCGGCGGCTCCTTCCTCGGCAACAAGGTTCTCTTTGATGTCTTCTGCGGCGAGTTCTGGAATACCTGGACCAAAGAGCAGCGCAAGGGTCTTCCTAAAGTCTACTTCAGCGGTCAGAATATCGACACACGCCGCACCGGCGATATTATCAACCACCTCAAGGCAATGGCTGCAGTTACAGAGTCTCACGAACACCGCAAATATAAGGTTATGCTGATCGTCATTTCCAAGAGTGGCGGCACTCTCGACACCATGAGCAACTTTATGGTTATGTACGATGCCCTCCTCAAAGAAAACAACATTGAGATTGAAGTTGTCGCTGTCACTGATCCCAACATGGAGAAGAAGACTCTGCTCAAGCAGCTTGCCGTTGACAATGGCTGGCAGACTTTCGCCGTTCCTGACGGCGTTGGCGGACGTTTCACCGTCTTCTGTGAAGTTGGTCTCACTACCGCGGCAGTTATCGGAATGGACATTGAAAAATTCCTCGAAGGCGCACGCCATATGGACGAGGCTTGTCAAAATGACAATATCTGGGATAATCCTGCAATGCTTAACGCTGCCCTTAAGTTCGCCGCAGCTCAAAAGCATGGTCGCAACATTGAAGTAATGATGCCTTACGGCGATTATCTTAAGAGCGTCTCTGAATGGTATATCCAGCTCCTCGCTGAATCTCTCGGCAAGAAGTTCGACAAAGAAGGCAACGTCGTCAACTACGGTCGCACGCCTCTCGTTGCCGTCGGCACGACTGATATGCACTCTCAAACTCAGCAGCACCAGGAAGGTGCACTTGACAAAGTTGTTCAGTTCATCAAGATTGCCAAGTGGGACAATGATCTCGTCATTCCAAATGTTTTCCCGAATACACAAAAACTCGCCGACATTTCCGGCGTAACTATGAGTGAGGCTCTTGAGGTTGCACGTCAATCCAACGCTGACGCCCTTGCCTCCGACGGTCGCTACAGTGCTTGTTTCACCCTGCCGGAGCTTAACGAATATCATCTCGGTGCACTTCTCTACATGCTTGCAATGTCCGTTGCCTATGAAGGCGAACTCTCCAACGTCGATGCCTTCAATCAGCCCGGTGTTGAGGCCTACAAACGCATTATGGGACCGAAACTTCAAGAACTCAAAAAATCTAAAGGTTTGTAAATCATTTTGACTTCGGTCAATAAAATTAAATAAATACAACAGCGGCAAGTGCAATCTTACACTCACCGCTGTTTTTGTATATATTCACGAAAGATTTATCATATTAAAGTGTATCTGATGTGGTTGCTTTTTCTGCAGCCGTATCACCGCCACCGAAAAGGTCATTCAGTGCATCATTCAAGGCTATATCATTATTGTCAGCCGCAGTGCCGGTATTCGTGTTGGCGGCAGCGGTATCAGCGGCACTCTGCTCGACAGCATCGACAATCTCAAAAATATTATCAATGTCAGAAATTGAGACCCTGTAAGTCACGCCGTCAGCGGTTGCAATAACAGTGGGACTGCCGTCGGACAGACTGACACCTTGAACAACGCCGGAATATCTGTTTGTAGTTGATGTTATAGTGCCGTCCGCGTCCTGCGATTTAGTAACGGTAGTCCAGTTGACGCCCTTGCCGATCATTGAGCTGAGCTGCCCGACAAGCACAGAAGTATCAATATTGTTGACGATTGTCGAAAGGCTCTCAAGATTGGTTGCAACGTTGGTCATTTGCTCAAGTGCCGAGAAGTTGGCAAGCTCCGCAACGTATTCACTGTTGTCTTGAGGATCAAGCGGATCTTGATATTTCATCTGTGCAACGAGGAGCTGCAGAAATACTTCCTTGCCAAGCTCATCATTCTTACTTGTTGTGGAGTGATCCTTAGCGTACTGTTCGGCATCATAAGTTATACCGTCAACGGTTATTGTATTTAATGAATTTGCCATTTTAAATCCTCCTATGGTTTGAGATGATTAAACTCTGTAGTCAACGCTGTCAGAAGTTACAACATTTTGAGGAGTTGCCGTTGAAATGATTTCCGCCTCTTCTGCTGCGGTGAGTCCGCTGCCTTCAGCCCTGCCGATACGTCCGACTCTTGAAGTAGTGTTGCTGCGCTGATTCTGCTCCCAGGCCTGTTGCCCCCTGCCATTCATCATTCCGCCGTCAGAAAGATGAGCGGAGACTTGAACATTCTCAACTTTAAGCCCTTGATTGGAAAGTTCCTGCTTGAGCTGGACAAGAGTATTTTCAAGCATTGCACGGACTTGAGCATTTTCACTGTGGAAAGTCACATTCACTGAACCGTTAGTGGCGGCGGAGACTCTGAGCGTCAATTCACCGAGATGTTCAGGCTTCAACTGAATAACCATTTCGGTATTTTGAATATTTCTTATCATTCGGGCGTGTTCAACGATCTGAGTGGTGATATTTTCTTGACGAGCAGTCTGCTCTGTCTGCTCAAGAGGCTGTTCGCTTGATACATTGATAGGCTCATTGTTATTCGTGTTGTTGACAGCTGCGAAATGTGCCGCAAAATTTTCAGTCGGTGCCTGTTGTTGAGCGTCAGCGGAGACTTCTGTATTCGATGTTGCTACTTGCTGCATTTGTGATTGGAAGTTCTGTTGCTGCTGCTGATTTTGTGATTGTTGCTGCAAGGTCTGTTGTGGAGGATTTACAATTTGCGATTGATCCGGTCTGTCCTCTGTATTTATTAAATCTGTCGGATTGGTTTGAAGTGGCTGTTGACGGTTTGCAACATTTAACTGACTTTCTGCGACGGCTGCCTGTACTTGCGGCATTTCAACAGTCTCCACCTGTTCGGAAGGTTGATTTCTCGTTTGTTGTGCCTGATAAACGACCTGTTGAGGTTGAGGTTGAGGTTGCGGTTGAGATTGCGGTGCGGGCTGTCCTGCATTTTGAACGGGTGCTTGTATTTGATTGTTGCTTATAAATTGAGACTGTCCTTCCATTGATATATTAGTCTGCTGCATTGAGGTTGAAGGATTCTGAT
>CAJODU010000037.1 GCA_905233325.1 uncultured Selenomonadaceae bacterium | reverse complement strand
ATTTTATCATTGACGGCGTACAAAGTTAGTATTATTATTATAGGCGGAGGCGTTCAATTTAATGAATACAAAATTTATAATGATAATATTTTTAATAGTTGCAATGTTCACAGCAGGTTGTGGTGATGATTCAGATAGCGATAAAGCGGGTTCTTCCGTTCCTACTGAAAAAACTGCCCAAAATACAGCATTTCCAAAAGTTCCGGCTAATGATGTTATAGCTGCCGATGATTTCTCTAACCTGCAGCTCAACGATATAACCAAGCCGATTTATGATAAGCATACCATTTGGGAGCGTCAAGAAGCCGGTCTTCCGATGGCACTGCCTGAAATAAGAGAATATAGTCAAGGCAAAATTGCCTACTTGACATTTGACGATGGTCCCGACGATAAAAATACCCCTATGATCCTGGATATACTCAAAAATTATGGTATACATGCGACTTTTTACGTCTGCGGCAATATGGTCGAGGCTTATCCTCAAGTTTTAAGGCGTATCTATGAAGAAGGTCACGCCATTGGCAATCACAGTTACAATCACGTCTACAAGGAACTCTATCCTTCAACCGATAATTTTTTGAAACAGATTTCCGATACCGATGAGCTTATCAAGAGCGTTATAGGCGTTCGTCCACTAATAATCAGAACCCCCGGTGGAAGAGTCGGTATGTGGACTCCTGATTATGAGCCGCTGATGACTGCTTGCGGTTACGTCGAACACGACTGGAATATCAGCGTTGAAGACGCTACAGCCAAAAGACCAACACCGCAGGATATGATCCGCTTTGTCGACGAGCAAACCAACAGGGCGCTCAAAGATGACGCTGCGTTGATTTTAATGCACTCCAACAAGGGCAAAGAAAACACCGCCGCCGCCCTCCCCGGTATAATTAAAGTCCTTGTCGATAAAGGCTACAAATTTGGTGTTGTCACGCCGATGACGCCGCAACCTTGGTAAAATTTGAAATGATGGATAAAAGTACAAAGATTCTAATCACGATAAATGCTGTGCTGATAGTAGCACTGGGGATTCTCTACTTTGTGCTGTTCTCCGATTCAAAGGCGGAACGAGGACAGAAGTACAAGAAAATGACAACCACTACTTCCGTGCAGGAGAAGGATTTATATAATACCTCTTCGGACAGTGGAGAATTGCAGGATATGTTGATACTTACGTTCGGGCAGGAAACGCCGAAATTCGCTGTCTACCTGCTCAGACCAGATATAGAGAGTCAGCCGCTTATATTCCAATCAAGACCAATGAGACCGGCAAGCATGATAAAAATGTTTGTCCTCGCGAAGGTAATGCAGGACGCCAAAGACGGCAAGCTGTCACTTGATGAACTCATAACAATAACCGCTGACAACATTGTCGGCGGCGCAGGTAGTATTGCCGGTGAGGGCGTCAACGCTAAGGTATCAATTCGCAAAGCAGCAGAGTTGATGACAATCGAGAGCGACAACACGGCAACGAATATATTAATTGATCGCGTCGGTATGGAGAATATCAATCAGTATCTGAAAGCCAACGGCTACAATGATACAATCGTTAATCACAAGATGATGTTGCAAAAGGGCGAGACGAATTTATCCTCTGCTGCGGATTTGGGTAAACTCTTTACGAGGATTTATGAACATACCTGTGTCGATGAATTTTATGATCAGCTTATGATTTCGTATCTGCTAAAGCAACAAGATCGAGACTGTTTTCCGGCGGCACTGCCTTATTGGAATATAGCTCACAAGACCGGCGAGGTTGATAATCTCTATGATGACGGCGGCATCTTCTACGGTGCTAAGGGAGATTTTATCTTGGTGATAATGAACGACAATTATGAAAGCCGCGGAGAGACTATCGAAAAGATGAAAAAAGTGGCCTCACAAATTGCCAACGATTTTATCAATTAGTTTGACTTTAGATATTTTGCCTGTCGAAGTCCTTGGCAGCTCTTCAAGTTCGTGAAACTCACGCGGTATCTTGTAGAGTGCCAAATTTTTTTGCAGAAAATGCTTTAACTCTTCTATGTCAATCTTTGACTTATCTTGAGTGGAATAAAAACAAATTCCGACTTGACCGCGTCTGCTGTCCTCAACACCGACAACCGCCGCATCTTTGATATTAGGGAACTGATAAATAACTTCCTCTACTTCGCGGGGATAGATATTCTCACCCATGCTGATGATCATCTCTTTGAGGCGGTTGACAATGTAGACGTAGCCGTCCTCGTCGATTTTTGCAATGTCACCTGTATGGAGCCAGCCGTCTTCGTCGATGGTCTCTTTAGTCGCTTCGGGATTATTCCAATAACCGAGCATTACATTATCACCGCGAATAATCAATTCACCTTCTTGACCCTGCGGCATATCTTTGCCATTGATGTTAACAAAACGAGCCTCAAGATCAGGCACCGGAGTCCCTATTGAGCCGGCCTTAGGATAACCGAAGGGGGTGGTAGTGACCATCGGAGACGCCTCACTCAAGCCATAGACTTCATGTATGGGAATTTTGAATTTATTAGTAAATTTATCAGCCAATTCACGAGGCAGAGGCGCACCGCTGCAGACAAACAATCTGAGCTCCGCAAGGTCTGAAGGATCAGCCAATTTCGTCAATAGATTACAGATCGACGGCACAACGTATACATCAGTGATATGTTCCAGACGTATCAAATTGAGCATGTCCTTGAGAATGAAATTGCCCATTATAACAATACTTGCACCGCAGCTCAACGGATACAAAACCGTCGCCATCCAGCCGTAAGCGTGATATATAGGCAGGACGCAAAGGACTTTGTGTTCACGCTTGCAGGCAATATTTACCATTTGCTCAGTATTGCGGACTAAATTTTTATGCGAGAGGACAGCACCCTTGGGATTGCCTGTTGTGCCGGAAGTATATATAATGGCACAAGGATTGCTGTCACTAAAGTCAGCGGGCAGTTGAGGAGCCTCTGCAATGGTATTATCAACCGCTACAAATGTACTAATATCATGTTGAGTGACGGTATGAGCAATGTATTTATCAAGATTCAGCGGTTGATAAGTAAATATATGCTCAATGCCGGCGTCTTTGAGGATATAGGCAGTCTCTCTGCCGCTGAGTTGAAAATTAATCGGCACGGCAATGGCACCAAGCGAGATGACAGCAAAGTAAGTGCAGATAAATTCTATGCTGTTCCTGGCGAATATCGCCACTCTGTCGCCTTCACGGATTCCTATATTATACAGTTTATTCCGGCAGCTTTTGACAACTCTTTTAGTATCGCCATAAGTAAGGCGGCGTTCACCGTCAATGAGTGCAACGTCGCCTGCTCTGCCATTGTTCAGTATTTCATGCAGGAGCATATTATTTTTTCTCATTCTTCGCGGCAAGGAAATCTTCCAAAATCTTGCGCTTGAATATCTTGCCGGTTGAAGTTCGCGGCAAATCGTCAAGCTGGTGGAACTCACGCGGGATTTTGTAAAGTGCCAAATTCTTCTGCAAGAATTGCTTTAAATCGTGAATATTCATTTCCGCCCCGTCATTCATTGAGTAGAAACAAGCACCGGCTTGACCGCGCAGCTTATCATCAACACCGACGACAGCAGCGTCCTTGATACCGGGGAATCTGTAAATAACTTCCTCAACCTCGCGGGGATAGATATTCTCGCCCATGCTGATGATCATTTCCTTGAGGCGGTTGACAATGAAGACATAGCCGTCCTCGTCGATTTTTGCAATGTCACCTGTATGGAGCCAGCCGTCCTCGTCGATAGCATCTTTAGTTGCTTCAGGCATATTCCAATAGCCGAGCATAACATTATCACCTTTGATGATAAGCTCGCCCTCCTGACCTTGCGGAACGTCATTGCCTTCAGAATCGACAAAACGAGCCTCAATGTCGGGAATGATAGGACCTGCAGATCCGACTTTTGGCTTGCCGTAAGGATTCATCGTCACGACAGGTGAGGATTCACTCAAACCGTAGCCCTCACAAATTTCAACGTGGAATTTATCAATAAAATCGTTGGCGATCTGCAAGGGTAACGTCGTGCCACCGCTCACAACTAATCTGAGAGTTGCCATATCTTCAGCAGTTGCAAGTTTGGTCAACAGGGAGCAGATCGACGGCACAACATACATATCAGTTATTTTTTCCGTGCGGATCGTCTCAATAGTCTCTTTTGGCGTGAAAGAGTCGAGAATAACAACGGTTGCACCCTTCGAGAGAGGATAGAGGACGGAGCAAGTCCAACTGAAACAATGATACATAGGCAGGACGCAAAGGACTTTGTGTTCAGCCTTGCAGCCCATGTGGATCATTTGCTCGGCATTGCGAATCAAATTTTTATGAGAGAGGACAGCACCTTTGGGATTGCCTGTCGTGCCGGAAGTGTAGATAATTACGCAGGGTTTATTCCAATCGAACTCTTCAGGCAGTTCGGGAGCCGGACTTATTGTGTCGTCGACTTCATCAAGAATCTTTATATCATGCTGGGCGAAGTTGAAGACTTCCATATTATGCTGAGTGACCTTTTGAGGTATACCGACGTGAAAATCCGGCTTGTTCTTGCTGTCAATGTGGTGATCATCAATGTCAAGCGGCTTGTAGGTGAAAATATGCTCAACGCCGGCGTCTTTTAGAATATAAGCGACCTCACGACTGCTGAGTTGGAAGTTGATCGGCACATTAATGGCACCGAGAGAGGCTATCGCAAAGTAAGCATAAATAAACTCAATACTGTTCCTTGAGAAGATTGCAACGCGATCACCTTGACGAATTCCAAGACTGTAGAGCTTATTTCTACAGTGTTTAATTGCCTCTTTAAATTCATTATAAGTTATGCGGCGACCATGGTCAACGAGAGCGGTATCATCTGCTCGGCCTTGATCGAGAATACTATTCAACAACATTAAATCTATCACTCCACTAAAATTAATTGAGCCACCATTTAAAGATATTACGAATGTCAACCGTCAAATCTTTAAAGATAGATACTTTGATTTCCGTTTTGTTACTGTTAATCTTATACTCGTCATCGTCTGTAAATTTGCCTTCAATGTTATGGTACACTTTGACACTTCTATTTTCCGGATCGACAATCCAATATTCTTTGACTCCATATTTTTCGTAGTCGTCTTTTTTCTTTCCAAAATCATTCTTCTTGGTAGATTCCGAAAGGACTTCAACTACCAAATCAGGTGCACCATCTATGAATTTTTCTTTGTTAATAGCTTTGGGCTTGCGAATTAAAACGCTGACATCAGGTCTGAAGTGACTGCCATCTGCCAAATAAACATCAGCGTTGTCTGCAAGTGTAAAAGCATCAATATTATTTTCCCAAATATAAATATTGAACATTGTAACCAATCTGCTAACAATAATTCCATGTGAAATATTAGGTGCCGGTGCTATATAAACTTTCTCTCCTCCAATGATTTCATAGTCGACTTCACCGACCCATTCGCCGCCGATGAGTTCACGTCCTTGAGGAATAAGATCATAAGCTATATTTTCCATAGTTATACCACACCTCACGATCATTAATTAATTATTTCCTGCTTGTTGACGCAGGCGAGCGATTCTCTCAGAAGTTGCTGGGTGTGTTGAGAAGAGTCCCTTGAGTGCTACCTTTGCATTTTCCAGCGGGTTGATGATGAACATATGAGCCGTCGCGGGACTTGCATCATGCAGCGGTGCTGAATGTTGAGCATAATATTCAATCTTCTCAAGTGCTGAGGCAAGATATAAGGGATTGCCGCAGATCTCGCCGCCGGTCTTGTCGGCATCATACTCACGAGAGCGAGAAATTGCCATTTGAATCAACATAGCCGCAAGTGGTGCGACGATAATCGTGAAAAGCGTGCCAAAGATACCGCCGTTATCTTCATCATCAGAACGAGTGCCGAAAATAGCCGCCCACTGTGCGATATTGGCGATCATTGAAATTACACCGGCGATTGAAGCGGCGATGGTTGAGATCAGAATATCTCTATGTTTGACGTGGGCGAGTTCGTGACCGAGTACACCGCTGATCTCGTTGTAGTCGAGAACATTCATTATACCTGTCGTGACGGCAACTGCGGCGTGTTCGGGATTCCTGCCTGTCGCGAAGGCGTTGGGAACGTCACTATTTATGATATAAACTCTCGGCATAGGTAAATTAGCATTTTGAGCAAGTTTAGCGACGAGATTATAGAGCTGCGGTGCAGAGTTTGCGTCCACCTGCTTGGCGTCATACATCTTCAAAACCATGCTGTCACTGAACCAGTAACTAAAAAAATTCATTCCTATCGAAATAATACACATAATAACTGCACCGCTTTCTCCGGCAACTGCTCCGCCGATTGCAATCATCAATCCTGTCAGCAATGCCATCAAAACGGTAGTTTTAAGCATATTCATTTAAAAAGGCCTCCATAAATAAATTAAGCGAGCAAAAAAGCGTGTAGATTAATGTCTGCTGCAATGCCCGCCTCTGAATTTAATTTACCAGCGATAACGGAATTTATAAATATCCTTTGCCTCCAACGGTTCCTCAAAGGATTTTTGGAAATTCGTCATTATATTATACTTATCCAACAGTTCCTTGCCTTTGTTGATATAGTCACTCTGACTGTAGCTGTGCTGAATTACAGAATCCGTCAGATCATCTGAACCGGCAATCGCCTTCGTACTGCTTGCAAGTATCTTCATTACAATTTCTCTGGATTTTTCGAGTGAAAGACCGGCAGTCTTACCGCTGTCCATAAGTGCCTTGACGGTAAGGAAAGTGTAAACCGTCTCGCTCAAGATTAGTTCACCTACAATCTCAAGTTCATCTTCAGAACTGACTTCAACCATTTCACCGAGAGAAGTCAACAGGGCTCTGGCTATATTTCCTGATTCTTCGGAATGATTTTTGCCGACTATATAAGTTGAAACACCATGACCACTTATAATCCAAGGATTGACTATCATTCTGATAACCATTTTGTCGGGAAAATATCCTTCTATCTCACGAAGTTTCAAGCCTTGTACTACGGAAATTATCAACACATCGTCAGAGACTTTTCTGGAAATTTGACGCATAATCTCTCTGGCATCGTTCGGCTCAACTGCCAAAATGATCATCTTAGCAGGAGGAACGAATACCATTGAATTTTGGACGGCGTGGACGTTAAATTGTTCCAAGAGTTCCTGGCAACGACCGGAAGTGCTTGCCAAGACATAAGTATCGTTGGGACTGATACCGATCTGCCGCGTGAAAGCCGTAAGAATAATCTCAGTGAGGTATCCGTCGCCTATAATTCCCTTAATAAAATTTGCAGCCAATAATATCACACCTCTCAATTAATAGGATATGGCTTTAAGATATTTTTGAATACCGCCGCGCATATTTGACTTTTCGACAGCCTTTTCAAGCGGTCTGGAACCGGCATCAATATCAAATTCAATATGACCGAGGATATGCACAGCCATATATTGCATCCTTCTGGAATTTATATCAACATCAAGAACAGTATTCATCAAAATACCTTTTGCCATATTAAACAGCTTTACCGCTTCAGCTTTCTGCTGCTCGGACAGGTGAATGGTTGCTGATTTTGAAGTGCGGTAAGTCGGGCGACCCTTGTTATTTTTGAGATTTTTATCTCTTTCGATGGGAATAACCTTGACTCTCTTTGCCATAAGATATCACGTCCTATCTGTGCAGGAAATATGAAATACCTTCGGGAGATTCAAGCGGCAGAGGACTCATCTCGCTGAGGTGGTTGCCGCTCAAAAGATAATCAACAACGACACACCAATCGCCCATCATCTTTTCAGTAAATTCAAGACAGTAGGCAAAGTCAGCAATACTCGACAGCTCGTTGTTGTAAATTTCATCATTGACGGCGGCGGCAAAGAGCAACCAGAACATAAGGCGATAATACTCGTTGAATTTCTTTTCCTGCTTGTTTTTCATCTCTTTGAAGGTCTGAATGACCACCGTCTCATCAACCAAGTCAACCGGACCGCCTTTTCCGGGATTAAAGATATTTTCCATCACGGAAATGAAGGGATCAGCGTTGTACCTTTTGAGAATTTGTGAGTAGTAAACCTTATACTTGCCGAAGATAAAGACGCCGCCTGCACGACCGCTTGCTCCCAAGAGATAGTGATCAACTTCTTGAACCATTGTAGTGAATTTGACGATTTTCATATCGGCGTTGTCGTTTGCCTTATTGTCTTGTCTGCCAAATGCCATTTTTTCTGCCTCCCGTAAGTTTTTTTAATATTGTATCAGAAAACTGTAATTACTGCAACAAATTTTTGCAACAAAGAAGGTCAAACTGTAATACGTTGATCTTGTGCTTATTTTCAAGAACTTTTGAAGTTACTGTAAATTTCCTGCTTAAATTTGTAAATTCATAAAATTATAATAAATTTTTCTAACCTGTTGACGTGCCGGAAATTTGTGATACAATGAAGTCAATAATAAGTTTTGTGATGAGGGGAGTAACTTTTTTATGAAGTATGTCTGTAATGTCTGCGGTTATGAGTATGATGAGGAGCAGGGAGATCCCGATAATGGCATTGAACCGGGTACGAAATTTGAGGATTTGCCGGAAGATTGGGTTTGCCCGCTTTGCGGAGTTGGCAAAGATGATTTCTCTGAAGCATAATTGAGAAAAAATTTTCTAAAGTATGGTAATTTATTTTTGAATATGTTATAATAAATTCGATCAATTAGTAAATTTTGAGGGGGATTTGATTTATGAAAGTAACTGTAGTTGGAGCAGGTAACGTAGGTGCAACCGCCGCTAATGTTCTCGCGACTAAAGGTTTTGCAAGTGAAGTTGTCCTTATCGACATTAAAGAGGGTCTCAGTGAAGGCAAGGCTATGGACATCATGCAGACTGCCCATATGCTCAACTTCAACACCAAAGTCACCGGCGTGACTAATGATTATGCAGCGACGGCAGGCTCGCATGTTATTATCATCACTTCCGGTATTCCTCGCAAGCCGGGTATGAGTCGTGAAGACTTGATCGGTGTCAATGCCGGTATCGTTGGCGGCGTTATGAATTCCTGTCTCGAACATTCACCTGAGGCAATCTTCATCATCGTTTCAAACCCAATGGACGCTATGACTTATCTTGCACTCAAGAACAGCAAACTTCCACGCAATCGTATTCTTGGTCAAGGCGGTATGCTCGACAGTTCCAGATTCCGTTATTTCCTCAGCAAGGCTCTTCAAAAAGCCGGCTACAACGCCACTCCGACTGATGTTGACGGTATGGTTATTGGCGGTCACTCTGATAAGACAATGGTTCCTCTCGTAAGCCTCGCAACTTACAAGGGTATCCCTGTAACTCAGCTCCTCAGCCAGGAACTCATCACCGAAGCCGTTGAGCAGACCAAAGTTGGCGGTGCAACCCTTACTAAACTTCTTGGCACTTCTGCCTGGTATGCTCCGGGTGCTGCTGCAGCATCTATGGTTGAGGCTATCGCTCTTGATGCTAATAAACTGATTCCTTCCTGCGTCTATCTCGATGGCGAATATGGTGAAAAGGATCTCTGCATTGGCGTTCCCGTTATCCTCGGCAAGAATGGTCTTGAGAAGATCGTTGAGCTCAAACTTGAAGGCGACGAGAAAGCCAAATTTGACGAGTCAGTTGCAGCCGCTCGCGAGACTAATTCCAGACTTGGTGACGCTCTCAAAGCGTAAAATATATCAATGTAACGATAAAATCATAAATAGAGAACTCTGCCGTGTGATCGGTAGGGTTCTTTTTGCTAGGCGGACGAGTTTATGAAAATTTAATCTATTTTTAATCTATATTATTTAAGTTTTTCAACATTTTTGACGATATAGTAATTGACGTGATTAGAACAAGGAAGGTGATTATCATGTTGGAAAAAATTGAACGCATTGCTCGTATTAAACCATCCGAGAATGATGTATCAAAACGTTTCGACCGTAAGCATGGCTACAAGGATGAGCGTAATCCAAAAAAGAAATTCAGCACTACTCTGCAAGCCGCCATTGAGAAAAAAGACAATGATGCCGCAACTGTACAACTTTCACCCGCTGCAGTAGCCGCTTCAGTACAACTCACTTCTACACCCTCGCACTCTCTATTCTATTTTTCAGGTTTATCTCTTAATCAATTGGTTGCTGAGAGTTTTGTTGCCGAATGAACGGATTCTATCTGAGTGAGTGAACAAGTCGGGAGGTAAGAAAATTTTTTTGATATGAATGATGAATATTTTATGACTCTTGCCATTGAACAGGCTAAACTCGCCGCTCTAAAAGATGAAGTCCCAATAGGTGCCGTTCTCGTTAGTGAGGACGGCTTTATTGCTGCTCAAAATCATAATATGATAGAAACTTTGAAAGATCCGACGGCTCATGCTGAAATCCTTGCAATTCGTGAGGCCTCAAAAATTTTGGGCTTGAGGTTGACCAATACTACTATTTATGTTACTATGGAACCATGCCCGATGTGTGCCGGTGCGTTGGTTCTTGCTCGTGTTCGGCGTCTAGTTTATGCCCTGCCTTCGCCTTATGGTGCAGCAGAATCACTCTTCAACATAACAAATAACCCTTGTATGAATCATCAGTTAGAGGTTACTGCAGGTTGTCTTGAAGATTTTGCAAAAAATATTTTAAAAGATTTCTTCACAGCAAAAAGGTGATTTATCATGTCAGATGTAAAAAATTATGATGAAAATTTTAAATCTAAGAAAAACAAATCGACAACAAAATCTGAAATAAAAAAATCAGCCGACAAAAAAAGGAAGAAAAATAAAAATAATTTTGATACACCTGCCAAAAAGCAAAAAATTTTAACTATTGTCAATCCGGAGACCGGCGAAGT
>CAJODU010000036.1 GCA_905233325.1 uncultured Selenomonadaceae bacterium | reverse complement strand
TGATATGGCTTTCAAGCTGCGCGGGACAGTTGGAATTAACACATCTAAAATCAGCAGCATCCTCTTCGCGCTCAATTTTCTGTCCGCAAGCGGGGCAGGTGTCACCAATTTTGTAAGGTACAGTCCCATTCGGCCGCTTGTCTTTGACGACAGATTTAATTTTCGGAATGATCTCACCGGACTTGTAGACTGTTATGGTGTCGCCGATTCTAATATCAAGCTCATCAATGAAGTCTTGATTGTGCAGAGTGGCACGCTCGACCTTAGTGCCGCAGAGGAGGACAGACTCAAATACCGCAGTGGGATTAATCCTGCCGGTACGCCCGACGGAAAGTTCAATCTGTCTGAGGATAGTTTCCTTCTCCTCCGGCGGATACTTGTAAGCAATCGCCCAGCGTGGAAATTTACTTGTTGCGCCAAGTTCCTCACGCTGCGCGAAGGAATTAATCTTGACAACAGCACCATCAATATCATATTCCAACTCACCGCGAGAAGTTCCAATCTCATCAATAGCCGCCAGCACTTCCTCCGCCGTCCGACAAATTTTATAATTGTGAATAACCTTTATACCGTTACTTTTCATAAATTCATAGGCGTCAGTATGGGTCGTGAAGACAGGTTGATTCGTTGAAAATAAACTAATTTCCGCCTCATTTGACTTAGCTGTCTGAAGATTGAAGACAAACATTGATAAATTGCGTTCTTTGACGATTCGACTGTCAAGCTGCCTCAGCGTTCCCGCCGCGCAGTTACGAGGATTGGCAAATATCTTCAGCCCCAGAAGTTCCTGGCGGGCGTTGACTGCCTCAAAAGCCTTGCGCGTCATGTATACTTCGCCGCGAATTTCAAAATAGGACGGCACATTTTTAAGGCGGTCAACGACATCATCAATAACCTTTGCATTTTCAGTTACATCTTCACCTTGAATAATACCATCGCCGCGAGTGATTGCCTGTGTCAAGCTGCCGTCAACATAACGAAGGGCAAGTGATAACCCGTCGATCTTTTCCTCAACCACAAATTCAGGATTATCAAGTTTTTCAATCATTGAATTGACAAATTCTTCAACCTCTGCCTTAGTGAAAACATCTTGCAATGAGAGCATGGGGACATCGTGCGGAACTAATTTTCCGGCTGTCCTCTTTGCCTTGCCGCCGACCAACTGAGTAGGTGATCGATTCGTTATCAATTCAGGATATTCTGCTTCAATATCTTTCAATCGCTGCATTAACTGATCATATTCATAATCGGAAATTTCGGGATTGTCCTCTTCGTAATATTTCTTGTTGTGACGACGGATTTGCTTTCTGAGTTCCGTCAATTCGCTTTTGATTTTATTTATATCTTGCATTTTGCCGCTCCTGCTCCACTAATCTCAATGTAAATCATTATAGCACAATTTGTGGGGATATTGTACTCTCGGAATAAAAAGTTTTTTGCTTTGAATATTGTTAATTAATTGAAAGTTGATTTCTGCAGGAAATTTCAATTTTGTGAAGAAACATATAGAAAATGCGTACAGGTAGACTATTTTTATTGTGTGAAAGATTATAGGAGGGTTCAAAATGCAGCATAAGTGTAAAGTAACTGTCATTGACAAGAAACTGTACCCCGAACTTCAACAAAAATATATAGCTGATCCCAATGCCGGAGTCTGTCCGTTTTACAATGTTGGTGATGAATTTATTTTTGAACGCTACGGCAATGAGGATACATTTTGGACTATGGGCAAAGGCACTCAATGTGCTGAGGCTTGGGATTGCATTAGCCGTTACATCTATACAGCTTTACAGGGCGGCTCAATTATGCGTGGCTGGACTAATGATGATAGAATTATGATAGCTTGTTGCAATGATGGCACTCGTCCGGTTATATTCAAAATTGAGCGTATCGATTATAAAGCAGTTCACTTTGACAGAGAGCTCAGCAGTTATGCGAAAGCTCCCTTCATAACCGAAATGGTATCAGCGGAAAATGTCCTTGATGTCATAGATAACGACGAAGGATTCATTGAAATCATTGTTGACGGTGATGTTGATGATGAATTGATAAAAAAAGCAGCCGATTCTTGCGGTCTCGTTATTAAAAAGATTGACTAAATTATCATATCAAATGTGCAAGAATGAAGGTGATATTATGAATGCTGCACAAATGATGAATTATGAAGAACCTGTACCGATCACTACTTCAACCGATGAAAAAAATACAGATAGTTATGTCAGTTTCACCAAAGAAGAATGGGAATATTTTTTCAAGGAATTGAAATTGAGACCACTCACTGAAGAAAATCTTCAAAAGGCGATAAATAATGCTCGCTACCTTGCTAAACTTGCTCGTGCTGAAAAAAATTTGGCAGAAGGAAAGGGTATTACTATGACATTCGACGAATTGGAGAAACTCATTCATGGATAAAGTGACATTTATTGAAGAATCCCTTTCAGAATTAATGTATTGGGTACATAATGATAAAAAGATAGTTGATAAAATATACGATTTAATTAAAGACATAAAACGTAATGGTGTAGCAAAAGGAATTGGAAAACCGGAACGTTTAAAATATGAAGAAGGCTGGAGTCGTAGAATTAATCAAGAACATCGCCTTGTTTATAGAGTAGAAAATGAAATTATCATTATTAAATCTTGCAAAGGTCATTACGAAGATTAATAATATACTGGAGGATATGAAAATCTTATGTCAGAAACAATTTCAACTAATTTCATTCAACAAGCTATTGATGAAGATCTCAAAAATGGCAAATACACAGATGGTATACATACTCGCTTTCCGCCGGAACCCAACGGCTACCTTCACATAGGACACGCTAAATCAATATGCCTCAATTTCGGTCTTGCTGCAAACAACAACGGTCTTTGCAATCTCCGCTTTGACGATACCAACCCGACTAAAGAGGACGTTGAGTACGTTGACTCAATTCAAGAGGATATACACTGGCTTGGTTTTGATTGGCAGGACAGAAAATATTATGCGTCTGATTACTTTGGTAAATTTTATGATTATGCCATTGAACTTATAAAGCGCGGCTTGGCTTATGTTGACGATTTAAGTGCGGAAGAAATTAAAGCGTATCGCGGCACGTTGACTGAACCAGGCAAAGAAAGTCCATACCGTAATCGCAGTGTCGAAGAAAATTTAGATTTGTTTCAAAGAATGAAGGCGGGCGAATTTGCCGACGGTGAAAAAGTTCTGCGTGCAAAAATTGATATGGCGTCACCAAATATTAATATGCGCGACCCCGTCATTTATCGAATTACCCGCGCTCATCATCATCATACGGGTGACGAGTGGCTTATTTATCCAATGTACGATTTTGCTCATCCGCTTGAAGACGCGATAGAAAATATTACACACTCTATTTGTACTCTTGAATTTGAAGATCACAGACCATTTTATGATTGGTTGCTTGAGTCTCTCGGCTTTGATGTGAATACTCGCCCCCGTCAGATTGAATTTGCACGCCTTGACTTGACAAACACTGTCACAAGCAAGCGTAAACTCTTGCAGCTCGTCAAGGAAGGACACGTCAGAGGCTGGGACGATCCGAGAATGTCAACCCTCAGCGGCTTGCGTCGACGTGGTTTCACTCCTGCGGCTATTCGTAAATTCTGCAATGAAATCGGCGTCGCGAAAGCTAACAGCCTTGTTGATATTTCAATGTTAGAGCATTGTGTCCGTGAAGATTTAAACGAAAATGCAGACCGTGTAATGGCGGTTTTGAATCCTCTCAAAGTTGTGTTGACAAATGTGCCTGAAGATAAAGTTGAATACTTGGAGGCCGAAAATCACCCGACACGCGGCGGCAGCAGATATATCCCATTCAGCAGAGAGATTTATATCGAACGTGAGGACTTCATGGAAGAGGCTCCCAAAAAGTTTTTCCGCCTCAAACCTGGTGGTGAAGTACGCCTCAAGCACGCCTACATTATCAAATGCGAAGAAGTTATCAAAGACGCTGAGGGTAATATTACCGAGTTGCATTGCACGATTGATCCGACTTCAAAGAGCGGCGGCGCAACTGCCAATCGCAAAATCAAAGGCACTATTCACTGGGTTGAGGCAAATACCGCTCTCAAAGCAGAGGTCAGACTTTATGACTACCTTCTCAAAACGGACGAAAAAGGTAACCTGCCCGAAGACTTCATCGCTGCCCTCAATCCCAATTCTCTCATTACCATAGAAAATGCACTGATTGAACCGAGTGTTAAATACACGGCACCGGGTACAAGGTATCAATTCCTGCGTATGGGTTATTTTGTTGTCGATTATGATACAACTTTCGATCACTTGGTATTCAACAGAATCGTTGGTCTGAAAGATACTTGGGCTAAGGTGAATAATAAATGAAATTGTCCAATGAAGATATAAGTAAGGTAGTTGACGATATCGATAGTTTCCTTCAAAATACTGGTGTTTCAAGAAAAGATCGTATAAAAATTATTTTGATTATCGAAGAGTTTTTGATTCTTTATCAAAAGCAATCCGGTTCAGAGCATGAAGTTGAAATCTCAACAAAAAATATTTTAAACAATTCGAGAATTACAATACGAATCAAAGGTGAACCGTTTAATTCTGATAGAGTAATTGAAAGGCAAGAATCCATTTTTACAGATGAGGTCTTTCAAAATCTGACGAATTATGAACATGTAGATATTAATTATCGTTATATTAATGGTTTCAATGAGATTAATGTTTTCAGCTCAAAGGAAAAGAAAAAATTTAAAATACCCGGTGGCACAATTTCAATCATTGCATTAGCAGCTGTCATTTGTGGTATTCTATGCAGACAAATTTTATCTTCGGACATTCAATCTTTAATCGTAAACCAATTTGTAAACCAATTCAATAATACTTTGATGGGTTTAATAGTTGCAGTCACGGGGCCATTCATATTTTTATCGGTTGTATCAGGTATCTGTGTTATGGACGATGTTACTACTTTAAATAAAATAGGTTTAAAAGTCATCAAAAGATTTCTTGCAGTCACTTTGTTTGTTACAGTTGTTTCGGGTATAGTCAGTGAAATATTTTTTCCTGTCATTGATTTGAAGGGAGAATCTTCTTTCGATCTCTCAGAATTAATTTCTCTATTACTGCAGATCATTCCTACAAATCTCTTCACACCATTCACTGAAGGTAAAGTCTTGCAAATTGTTTTGATTGCTATTTTTGTTGGCATTTGTGTTTTGATTTTAGGCAATGTTATAAATAATTTTAAAACTTTCGTTTATGAATGCAATAAAATTATCTTTAAAATGATGGATATAGTTTCAAAGGTAATTTTTGTTGCAATCTTCCTGAGCATATTTAAAATCATTTTGACAAGCAATATTGAGGATATAATTTCATCTTGGCAAATTATTGCAGTGAATTACATTAGTTTAATTATTGCTTGTTCGTTAATGCTCATTCGCTTGTCAATTAAATACAAACTCAACATTGCAAATTTTTTGAAGACGATCTCTAAAGTATTGGCAATTTCATTTTCAACTGCAAGTAATACTGCTGCGATGTCAACTAATATTGAAGTACTGAAAAATGATTTAAAGATTAGTGAAAAGCTATGTGATTTCTGGATTCCACTTTCTCATTCAATGTTTTCACCTTCAGCTTCAGGTGCATTGTTATTAAGTGTCTTCTTCTGTGCATATGTTACTAATGTTACAATCTCACCAATAAATTTATTAATTGCAATCTTCCTTTCGATTCAACTAAGTATTGCTACTCCTCCTGTACCTGGTGGCATTATGGCAATTTACACTATTCTTCTTTCTCAATTAAATATTCCTTTAGATGGAATTGGTCTCTTGATTATGGCAAATGTTTTCATTGTGAATTTCTCTTCAGTGATGTCTATGTTAATCAGAGATTGTGAACTAATGGATTTCTCTCATCAAGTGAATTTTTAGGATTGAATTATGAAAAAAATTTACACTGTAGGTTACTCTACATTCATCATTGAAATTTTAATTTTATGAGGTGATAATTATGGGCAAGATGCCAAAGATACCAAAAAATTTAACTGACAAAGATATGGTCAAAAATTATGTTGAGGAGCAGACTATTGAAGACCAACTCCTCAAGGCGGCGAAGAAAGCAGAAAAATTAGAGGCTGCCGCAAAACTTGAGGCTCCGCCTGCACCTCTCGCCCGCGCAGGTTTCACTCCAGAACTCACAGATCAGCTCGGTAAGGCTCTTATGGCTTTAAAATTAGAGCTTGCAAATGCGGGCGTTACAGGTTATAATTTTAAAATTAAACGCGACGGAGAAACGATCACATTGACCGTCACAAATAAAAAATTCTAAATGAGCGGCAGATAGTTGTAGTAGACGCGGATAACTAACAACTATCTGGTGTCCGCTGACAATTATCTGAGAGGGTGTTTTATTGATGGATAATTTGACTGTGGTGGCGATAATCATTTTCGTCACCGCCTATGCTTTAATTATTTCCGAAAAAGTCCACCGTACGATTGTCGGTATATTCGGTGCAATGCTGATGATTTTAATCGGCGTCATTGACCAGGAAACGGCAATTCATCACATTGACTTCAATACATTGGGTCTGCTGATGGGTATGATGATTATCGTCAACATCACTGCTGAGACAGGCTTATTTAACTATCTGGCGATCTGGGCAGCACAGAAGGTTAAGGCGCAGCCGGTTGCTCTAATGGTGGCTCTTTCAACGCTTACGGCCGTCTGTTCCGCTCTTCTTGATAATGTTACAACTGTCCTCTTGACTGTTCCTGTAACATTCGCAATCACTCAGCAGCTCAAAGTTGACGTCAAACCGTTCCTTATGGCACAGATAATATCTTCAAATATTGGCGGTACAGCCACTCTGATTGGCGACCCGCCTAACATTATGATTGGCTCTGCTGTTGGTCTCAGTTTCGGTGATTTCGTCGTCAACCTCACCGCACCTGCAATCTTCATCTTTGCTATAACCGTCGGTATACTGTTGATGATGTACAAATCTGAATTGCACACTCAACCTGAACTTCAAGATAAAGTTATGAGGATTGACGCCCTCAGCAAGATCACTGACTTCAAACTCCTCAAAAAGTGCCTCGGCGTCCTTGCTTTTACTATAACCCTTTTCGTCCTTCACGGTATGCTTGGTCTGGAATCTGCAACTTGCGCCTTGACGGGTGCAGGTCTCTTGCTGTTGATAACCGCAACTGACAATGAGGCTATGATTGCTAAAGTTTTGAGCAAGATCGAATGGCTTGCAATCTTCTTCTTTGCCGGTTTGTTTGTCCTTGTCGGTGCACTCGTTGAGACAGGCGTCATTAAAGCACTTGCAGCGGAGGCTATTCAAATCACTAACGGCAGCGTTCCTGCTACAGCTATCCTCATTTTGTGGATGAGTGCGATTGCCTCGGCTTTCATTGACAATATTCCCTTTGTTGCAACTCTGATTCCGTTGATTAAGGATATGGGTGAGATGGGCTTGGCTAATCTCGATCCTATGTGGTGGAGCTTGGCACTCGGTGCATGCTTGGGCGGCAATGGTACTTTGATAGGAGCTTCTGCTAATGTCGTTGTGGCTTCAATGGCAGCACAGCGCGGAAAACCTATTTCATTCATCGGATTTATGAAAATAGCCTTCCCGCTGATGATTCTCTCGATAATCATTTCAACAGTTTACGTCTGGTTGAGGTATTTGTAATTGAAAGCAGGTGAACCATGAAAGTATATCCTGATACTAAAATATTTATTATAAGCCCCGGCAATATTCACTCCGGCGGACCCGAACTTGTCCATCAGCTCGCCTCTCAGCTCCTCAAGATGGATTATAATGTATATATGTTCTATCTTCCGGCTAATGCAGACTTCAATCCTGCAGATCCTGTTGATCCATTCTACAAAAAATATCACATACCATTTGTCCGCAACTTGGAGATTGATCACAAAAATATTATGATTGTGCCGGAATCTTCCAGCTTGAATTTGTATGTCTCAAAGAAAATTCGCCGAATAATGTGGTGGATGAGCGTCGACAACTACATCAATAATCTCTGCAATATCCTCAAAAAGTTCAAACAAAATCCGCTTGATTCCACTATGCCTAAGTTCTTCTACTTCGACAAAGACGACAACACCATTGAGCATTGGGTACAGTCTGAATATGCAAAGATTTTCATCAAAAAAAATGGTATTGTCGACAAGCAGATATACAGAGTCAGAGACTATCTGAATGAGGCTTTCCTGCAGCGTGCCTCGCATGTGGACATCTCGCAGAAAGAAAATATAGTCGCCTACAATCCCGTCAAGGGTTTTGAATTTACCCAAAAATTGCTGAAGGTCGCACCGGAGATAAATTGGCAGGCCATAAGAGATATGACGCCGGAAGAAGTCCAGCAGTTACTTGCAAGGGCTAAGGTTTACATTGATTTTGGCAATCACCCCGGTCGTGACAGAATCCCCAGAGAGGCGGCTGTATCCGGCTGCTGTGTTTTGACGGGTCGGCGCGGTGCTGCGGGCAATCCCAACGACATTGCCATTGATGAATCTTTCAAATTCAACGATACTGACGATAATCTCATACCTATAGTTAATCGCATTAAAGACATATTCGCAAACTTTAGGAAAAATTACGAAAGTCAGAGGAACTATCGCGAGCAGATTATGACGGAGCGTGCCGAGTTTGATCGTGATGTAAAGGCTGCCTTTAATTACAAAGAACCACAAGATCGTCCCAAAAAAGTAGCTGTCCTTCCAAATTTGCACTCTGAAACTATAGAATTGACAACTTATATGTTGGCGAATAACAATATGGGATATGTACCAAAATTTGTCGTTGATGATAAGGTTGCCTATCGTAAAGGCGTTACGGTCAAGAGTGATGTGATAAAAACCTACGAAACCACCAACTATTTGACGGTAGGATCATCTCTTATACCTGTTATCTCAACTGCTGATGCAGCTTTCCTGTATCGTGAGCAGAGGATTGAGAAATTTGCAGCATTTAGGCAAGATGTTCCTAAAGTTCAAGAAATAGCCCCTGTTCTCGGTATAAGAGAAGGCGATATACTCATTTTTGATAAAAAGTAACGCCGTAAATTTTCACTATTGTGCAGATATTTTAATTATTGAGCGTGTTTATCTTTGCTCAGTTGCTGGGGTGATGTATTGATGATTCTGACGAACGAGCAGAAAGCGGCTATAGTGACCAGAGGAAAAAATCTGCTTGTTGCGGCGGCAGCAGGCTCAGGCAAGACTAAGGTTTTGGTTGAAAGAATAAAGCAGCTTGTTTTAGAGGGTGACTGCGATGTGGATAAGCTGCTTGTAGTGACTTTCACCAACGCCGCAGCACAGGAAATGCGCTCAAGAATACATTCAGCTCTGACTGAAGAGTTGAGGACGAATAACGATTTTGATACACTGAAACGCTTAGAACGTCAGGTTATGCTTTTATCCGGTGCGTCGATAATGACCATGCACTCTTTCTGTCAAATGATCCTCAAGCGGAATTTTTCAAAGATAGACCTTGATCCTAAATTCCGTATAGCTGATGAGCAAGAGCTCAACTTCATCAAGCAGGAAGTAATGGAAGAATTGTTTGAAAGTAAATATGGCGAGGAAGATGAAAATTTTCAGCGGTTTACTGATGACTTCGGCGGCACGGAAAAAGGTGACGATAAACTTCATGAAATAATCTTGGGACTCTACGAATATTCGCGCAGTCAGCCTGATCCAAAAGATTGGCTAAAATCTTTGTCTGCCGCTTTTGACATAGCGGACAATGCTACACTCAAAGATACTGTCTGGTATGATGCGGCGATGAAACATATCGGATTTACGCTTGATGCTGCTTATGATGAATGTAAGCTCAATCTTGAACTTGCATATGATGCTCAGATCAAAATTGAAAAGATAGATAAAGATCTGCATGAGGTCATACTTCCCTTGACAAAGGCACATAAGACAGGGGATTGGAGCAAAATTTTTGAGTTGCTCAATCCTCCAAATGGTAAAATATTTGAAGACTTGGGCAAACGCGGAAAAGCCGATGAAAGTGCTTGGAATCTCTTGAAGGGAAGCCGTGAAGAATATAAGGAAGCATTGGAAAAACTCCAAAAGAGATATTTTTTCATTTCGGAGCAGGAATTGCTTGAAGATTTGCACCATATTAAACCTTCCATTTCAACTTTGATTGAGGTTACAATAGAATTTTCAGAGAGACTTGCTGCTGCCAAGCACGAGAAGGGTATAATTGATTTCAGTGATATGGAGCATTTCGCACTTGAGATTCTTTCAGATAATAAAATAGCCGGTGCCCTTCGCAAGAAGTATCAAGCTGTTATGGTTGATGAATATCAAGACACCAACGGAGTACAGGAGGCTATTATTCAAAAAATTGCCGATGCAGAGAAGGCTAATTTTTTTGCTGTCGGTGATGTTAAGCAGAGTATTTACAAATTCAGAATGGCGGATCCTTCCTTGTTCTTGGACAAATATAACAAATATCCCACTTCCAAAGATTATGAAGAAAATAACGAAAAAGCCCGACAATTCAACGATTGCTTGAGAATTGATCTTTCAAAAAATTTCAGAAGTCGGAGTGAAGTGCTTGATTCTGTAAATTTTGTCTTTGAGCGGCTGATGAATTCCGAATCAATGGAAATTGACTACAATGATGATGCTCGCCTATACTATGGAATGAATTATACAACAGGAATTGACGGCCTTTTAGATACGCCGACGGAATTGTACTTGATCGAAAATAACAATAACAAAGTCAGTGATGATAATGCAGATCAGGAGCAAGACGTTGAGGACGTATTGAGTATTGAGCGTGAGGCACAGATAATCGCCAACCGAATCAAGGAAATGATGGACACAAATACTCAGGTTTATGATAAAGACGAAAATAAATACCGCAAAATCAAGTATCGCGATATTGTGATATTGCGCCGCTCAAAGAAAAATCCTGCGGCCTTGATGGAAGTCCTGCAAAAGAATAATATTCCGGCTTATGCAATGGGTGATGAGACCTATTTCCAAGTGCTGGAAGTAAAAGTTATTTTGGCACTTTTGAATGTTTTGGAAAATGCCAGGCAGGATATACCGCTTGCCGCCGTTATGCTCTCACCGATAGGAAACTTTACGGCAGAAGATCTGGCACTTCTGAAGATAGCCAAAAGTAAGGAGGAGCTGGTCACGGCACTGATGACTGCTGCTGCCTCTTCAGTTGAATTAAATCCGCTCAAACTGCCGGCGGAATTGATCGAAAAGAGCAGAACTTTTTTGCAAAAGGTGAACGCTTGGCGGGAATTGTCAAGAATGGTCAGTGTGCCGGAACTTCTTTCAACTATCTATCGCGAGACAGGTTATTATGATTATGTAGGCGGTCTGCCGGAAGGTACACTAAGGCAGGCTAATCTCAGAATGTTGGTAGATCGTGCGGCGGCTTATGAGGCAACATCATTCAGAGGGCTGTCACGTTTCCTTAAATTCGTGAGCAAAATCAAAGAGCTCAACACTGATCTTGCAGTAGCCAGAACCCTCGGCGAGAATGAGGACGTCGTCCGCGTGATGACAATTCATAAGAGCAAAGGGCTTGAGTTCCCCGTTGTCTTTGTGATTGAACTAGGAAAGCGTTTCAACACAAATGAGGAAAGTTCCTCTCTGTTGCTGAAACATCGCCAACTTGGTATAGGTTCTTACATTACACTCAAAAATGAGCCGGTGAGGTATCCGACTTTTGCGCGTCAAGTTATATCACAGAAGAACATTGAAGAGCAGAAGGCGGAAGAATTGCGTATACTTTACGTTGCTATGACAAGGGCAAGAGAAAAACTGATATTGGTTGCCACCAAAAAGGGCAATGACAAAAAGTATGAAAAATATCAGCGTTATGGCAGCGTCAGCAGAATACCCGGCTTTGCAACACTTTCGGCAAATACTTTTCTCGATTGGCTGCTGCTTGCTCTTTCCAGAAAGACAGACTGCATAAAAATCATTAATGTCAATGCTAACAGTGTTCATATTGCCGAAGGCGTTGAAAGAGAAGTCAAAGAGATCAAGCCGGATATGGCCTTACTGGCAAGGAAAGTGTCCACGCTGACGAGCAAGAGTATACCGTCCAAGATGTCCGTTACTGAATTAAAACAGCGCGTTGAATACGACGAAGAACTTACAACTAACCTCATTGAGGACTACGACGAGAACGGCAAAGAAATAATTCCCAACGAGGAAGACGAAGAAATTATATACAAGCGGCCTGATTTTGAACAATCAAAGAATCTGACGGGTGCTGAATACGGCACTTTAATGCACAGCGTAATGCAGAGACTTGATCTCAAGCGCGACTTGAGTGCAGAAGGTATCAGACAGCAAATTGACGAAATGATAGAGCAGAAGATTTTCACTGTTGAGCAGGCAGGAATAATCCGCAAAAATAATGCCGCAAAATTCTTCAAAAGCAAAATCGG
>CAJODU010000035.1 GCA_905233325.1 uncultured Selenomonadaceae bacterium | reverse complement strand
CGTCGACATCAGCATCAGTCATAATGATAATCTTGTCGTAGCGGCGTTTGTCAAGGTCGAACTCATCACCTATACCCGTTCCGAAGGCAGTGATCATTGCACGAATTTCAGCATTGGCGAAAATTTTATCAAGGCGAGCTTTTTCTACGTTGAGAATTTTGCCGCGAAGTGGAAGAATCGCCTGGAAACGTCTGTCACGTCCTTGTTTGGCAGAGCCACCTGCACTGTCGCCCTCGACGATGTAAATCTCAGCTTGATCGGCCTCTCTGACAGAACAATCGGCGAGCTTGCCGGGCAACGAGGAGACCTCAAGAGCATTTTTGCGGCGTGTGAGTTCACGAGCCTTACGTGCTGCCTCACGTGCCCTGGCAGCCATAACAGACTTCTCAAGAATTTGCTTGGTTATGGCAGGGTTCTCCTCAAAAAAGTCAGTTAAACCCTCAAGAGCAATGGTGTAGACGATTGTGCGAACTTCAGCATTGCCGAGTTTAGTTTTAGTCTGACCTTCAAATTGAGGATCGCGAACTTTGAGGCTTATCACCGCCGTCAAGCCCTCGCGGACATCTTCACCGGAGAGAGTGGAATCGGAATTTTTTAGCAGGTTATTTTTCTTGGCAAAGTCGTTGGCAACACGAGTGAGAGCTGCCTTAAAGCCGACGAGATGGGTGCCGCCTTCCTCTGTGTTGATATTGTTGACAAAGCTGAATACATTCTCCTGGTAGCTGTCGTTGTATTGGACGGCAATCTCAACGAGGGTGTCGTCCTTCTTGCCGTTGAAGTATATCGGCGTCGGATTAATCTTCTCCTTCTTGCGATTGAGATGTTCGACGAATGAACGAATACCACCTTCAAAATGGAAAGTTTCGGATTTATATTCTGTGCCTGTCTCGGTGGTGACTTCTTGACGTTCATCAGTGAGCTTGATAGTTATGCCGGTGTTGAGGAAGGCCAGCTCACGCAGACGGTGTTTGAGGGTGTTATAGTTGAAGGTTGTGACGGGGAATATCTCGCTGTCCGGCAGGAAAGTGACGGTAGTGCCGGTAGTGTCCGCCTCACCAACACACTTGAGTGGCGTGGTAAGGTGACCGCGCGAAAATCCTATATTGTAAAGTTTGCCGTCTCGCCTGACTTCAACTTCCATATTGCTTGACAGTGCATTGACGCAAGAGACACCAACGCCGTGAAGTCCGCCGCTGACCTTGTAGCCGCCATTGTCGCCAAACTTACCGCCGGCGTGAAGAACCGTCAAGACAACCTCAACGGCAGGTCTGCCGCTCTCGTGCATATCGACGGGAATGCCGCGACCATTATCGCTGACGGTTATTGAGTTATCCTTGTGAATCGTTACACCAATCTCCGAGCAGTAGCCGGCAAGTGCCTCATCAATGGAATTGTCAACGACTTCGTAAACCAAATGATGCAGACCGCGCTCGGACGTGGAGCCAATGTACATACTCGGACGCATACGGACAGCCTCAAGTCCTTCAAGAATCTGTATCTGCTCGGCTGCATATTCACCCTTGACGGCAGTGACCTCTGCACTCAAGGCGTCGTGGTGAATTTCTATTTCGTCGTCTTCTTCCTCTTCATCATCATCAGGAATATGTGCAGGAATTTCCTCATCTTCCTCTTCTTCGTCTTCCTCGTGATCAATCAATTTTGTCTCATCAATCTTGTCTTTCAAATTCCATTCTCCTTATAACAATCGATAATTACTTCTCGGCACTACGAACTAAGCTGAGTCTTACTTCTGCCGGTAAATCATATCTCAATTCGTAAAGAGCTTTAGATATCAGACTATCTGTCAAATCTTCAGGTTTTACACCTTTAAAAAGCATTACCAATGATTTTATACGATTTTCATTCTTTTTGTCAAGTGTCTGTGCCATTTGTTGAACGAGTGTCCCGCGAAGATTTTCTATCTTTTCTGATGTACACTCACCATACATATTCGGCATGGTCTTTTCAATTTCTTTTTTTATCTCAGCATAAGTTACCCAAGGAACTTCTTGCAGAATTTTGATTACAGTTTTCTCAAAAATTTCATATTCCAGATTTTTGCACTTGTTGCAGATCTTTTGCTCAGGCGGACAAAGTACGCCACAATGTGGACATTCATGCCAGCCTTGACTTTTTCTGTACTTTTCGGATTTAGCACGACTGATTGAAGTCTTCAAAAATGTTTCTCTTAATGCCTCATCTTCAATACAGGCACAGTTTTTTTCTATCTCTTCAATTTCTTCTTTAGTTAGTTTAATGCTCCTCACTGCCTTGACAATATCGACTTCATTGACAGGTGCTGATGTACTTGAAATTGCTTTAGGTTTTTCCGATGGGCGTCCAAATATTATCTCATCAATTAAATCTGTATCGAAATAATCATTGATCTTTTTGATGATCTTTGTTTTGTAGGTATAAACAGTCGATTTCCAAGAACTGTCGCCGGAATATACAAATAATCTTTTATGTTCAACCCGCAAAGGTTTAATTTTTTTTGCATAATTCTCGCCGATAATTTCCTTCCAATTTGCAATCAGTGACTGCCGCAAAAATTTAATATAAAAATCATCGCCCAACGCTTTAAGGCTTTTTTTCATAATATCGCCTATCGGAGACAAATCACTCATACAATATCACCTCGGCTTAATATTTCCAAGTTTGACGCTGAAGAAGTCGGCATTTGAATCTTGAGGAAAGTAAGCAGAATCTGTAGCGGTTATAAAAGTTTGTATCTTTTGGCGGTCGAGGAAATCCAGCAGTTGTTTTCGCCTTTTAATATCAAGCTCAGACATCACATCATCAAGCAGAAGGATAGGATAATCGCCGGTCTCTTCTTTCAGAAACTCAAGTTCAGAAAGTTTGAGAGCCAAAATCGCCGTCCTCTGCTGACCTTGAGAACCAAATGAACGCAAATCACGATCATTGATTAAAAATTTTATATCATCAAGGTGAGGACCGAAGGAAGTTGAACCGCGAATTATATCAATTTTTTGATTATCTGACAGTTTCTTGATATACCAATTATAGAGCTCTGACGGCAACATCTGACTTTCATCAACGCCGTGCATTTCGTATATTATTTTGATATTTTCAAGCTGCTCAGAAATTTTTTGTTGAAGAGTATTTGCAAGGCGGCTGATCTTCCCAACAGTCTCAAGACGCTTGACAATTATCTTGACTGCCATATCAGCGATCTGCTCATTCCACAGTGCAAGGGAATTTGATTTTGCTTGTCCTTCTTTAATCATCTTGAGCAGAGAATTGCGTTGCATCAGAATTTTATTATACTTCAAAAGATCAGCAAAGTAAACAGGAGAGGCTTGAGAAATTTCAGCATCTAAAAACTTTCTCCTGTTGGCAGGGGAACCTTTTATCAGAAATAAATCTTCAGGTGCAAATAGGACAGTGTTAAATCTGCCAATTAGCTGCTTGATTTTGATGGGGTGCTCGTTGAGAAGGATTCTGCGCTGTTTTCCGGCTGTGATCTCAAAGGCAATACTCTGCTCAACACCGAGTTTTTGGAATGAAAGATAAATGAAAGCCTGGGGCTGCTCCCAGCGGATTAAATCGGTCTCTTTCTGGACACGCTGAGAGCGGCCAAGTGAGGCAAAATGTATACTTTCAAGCAAATTCGTCTTACCTTGAGCATTGTCACCAAGGAAAACATTTATAACATTTTTGGGATCAAGACTGAGCTCTTTGAAGTTTCTAAAATCTTTGAGTCTGATTTTTAGGACTTGCAAACAACTACCGCCCCTCTATTAATTCGTCCTAACCGGAGTGACAACATAAATAAAGTCGTCCCTGTCCTTCTCACGAATATCAATAGGACTCAAAGGCTTGCTGAGTTTAATGACACATTCTTCAGAATCAATGACCTTGAGAACATCGACTATATATTTGACATTGAAGGAAATATCAATATCCGCACCCTCGATTTTCGCACTGATCTGCTCTTCTGCCCGACCGACTTCAGGACTGTCTGAGGAGATATTGATTCCGTCTTGCGTGAAGATGAATCGAATGGTATTGTACTCGGTCTCTTTAGAGATAAGTGCAATGCGGTCTACAGTTTCCATCAGTTCAGCTACTTTGACAGTTACAACCGTCTCTGAAGTTTTGGGGATAACCTTATCGTAAGGCGGGAATTGACCATCAATGAGCCTTGAAGTCATAAATATATTATCGAATGTAAAGCTGATATTTTTACGCGAACAATCAACAGTGACAGTGTTTGAAGGATCAGAAGCATCAAGCATTTTGAAGAGTTCCCAGAGTGTCTTTGAAGGAACAACAAAAGTCAAATTCTCCAACTCTGTCTCAAGAGTATCTTTCATAATGGCGAGGCGGTGGGTGTTGGTTGCAATCATTGAAACGGAATTACCTGCCAGCTCCAGACAGCAGCCGGTGAAGATTGGTCTGACTTCCTCACTGGCACAGGCATAGGCAGTTTTGCGAATGAGATTTTTTAATGTAGAAGTCCTTATCGAGAAGGTTGAGAAAGTCTCCGGTGACTTGACTTTTGGAAAATCCTCAGATGACATGCTCAAAAGTTTGAAGTTCGCAGTATCAGACTTGATATTTGCAACGTGATGAGCTTCATCATGTTCAATATTAACTGTCTCACCGGAGAGTTTGCGGACAATTTCTTGGAGATACTTGCCGGTGACAACTATTTCGCCGGGGGTTTCAGTATTGACGGGAATTTTGGTTACAATACCCATCTCAAAGTTGTTGGCTTGAAGTTCGAGTGTGCTGCCCTCTGCCTTCATATAAATACCGGAAAGTATGGGCATTTGTGGTTTAGATGATACAGCCTTAGAGACGACATTAAAGGCCTCTACCAAATCTTTTCTTGAGCAAGTAAAATTCATCAAAATCCTCCTAATGTATAATAATTATTTATTGCGTGGATCTGCCTTGCAGATTTTATCAGCCCAGTCAAAGAGTTCTTCAAGATCATAATCACCGGCATGACCGCGAGCCCAAGGTACAGAGAAGTCAACGTCAACGCCGCTATTCTCCAACTTCAATGCAAGAATCGCGGGGATTGCCAGAGAAGTATCTCTATCCTCTGCACCGTGACGAATCCTGAAATGAGAGGCTGTATTGACATTGCCGCCAATAAAGCTCATCGGATTCAGCATTTTGATGAGTTTGGCGTCGGCAACAGAGCCTTCTTTAATTTCATGAGTCTTGGAAGTTTGAGTGAAGTGGCGTGGCGTATTATTATTTGTAGCAAATTCATCATTCTCGCCGGAACTCAAATCCAGCTTGTCAAAGGCCGGTGCCGCTTTCAATCTTGTGACAGCAACTGCGTATTTACCGAGATCAATATCCGTGACTTTATCATTATCAATAATCACCCAATCAATATTAGACAAATCAACACCGCTGTCAAGTGCAGATTGAGCAGACTCAATGTATTTGCTCTTGATATAATCCTTAAATGCACCATTACCCTTATCATCGAGGTTGAGAACCTTGTCATTTTTGTCGCGCAGATCTAAACTGTTGACATAACGCGGGAACTCTGATTTTAAGATACTTGAGACGGCTATCTCTTCCTTCGTCATAGCAGATGCTTTGCCGGTCTCCAAAGGTGCATTGTTCGGTCGTTCCTTACCTCCGGCGGGAGGTAATTTCTTCTTGAGCTGATCGGTTAATTGTTGAGGCCTTTGACCAGGCATCATCATTTGCTTGCCTTGATGATATTCTGTCACACCGTTGAAGATCCACTCGTAAGCCATATCTGCATGTTCAAGATTAGTGATAGGGCAATAGTCGCTTGATGCAAAGATAGCATCATTTTCGTTGGCGGCACCAATCTCTTTAAGATAAGGCACATACTCTTCAGCATTGCCGGTAACGCCGAGAAGTGCTGATAATGCACCGCCTGCACTTGTTCCGTTGGAGATAATCTTCTCCGTATCTCCGGCTGGCAGATTATTGTGATTAAATCTCAAATACCTCACAGCCGCCTTGTAGTCGACGATAAGTGCAGGAGCCTTTCCAATGTAGACGTTATTGCTGACATTTGTACGGCCGCGAATGGCAGGACAAGCAACTACATAGCCTCTCGAAAGGGCATAGAGGACAGCATTTGCGCCGCCGCCGGACATTCTGTCATTCTCGACAGGCGTAAGAGCCTTACCCGGCATATATCCGCCAACACCATTAGGCAAAAATATAGGCGCGGTTTTGGCAGTATAGCCGTTGATAGTCTTGCCGTCAAGATAGCCCTTCGGTATGTAAATATTCATGGATTGATATTCAACGCTCTTGGGTTTACTGACATAGACAATATTTTCGTAAGCAAAATATTCTACTATGCGACCATTGCAATTCTTAGAATACTCTTTTCCGATAGATTTGTCAAATGTCAAGTCGTAACTTTTCATTTGAACAAGGGGAGCCTCCACACCGTTTTCCGGTTGAGCAAGTGCCACATTGGGAACGATCGTAGGCATCATTGTCAACACTCCTGCACTTACGGCAGCAATCAACATGTGCTTAGCTTTTTTATTCATCAATTACCCCTCCTACTATAAAAAGACTGCCTTTTGACTGTACGGCAGCCTTTCATTTATATCGAACAATATTTTAATCTGCAGTGAATGGAAGAAGTGCAATATTTCTTGCACGCTTGATTGCCACTGTCACCTGACGTTGATGTTTTGCACAGTTACCGCTGATACGGCGCGGTAAAATCTTTCCACGCTCGGTAATGAATCTGCGGAGCTTTGCCGCATCTTTATAGTCAATATTTTCGATTTTATCAACACAGAAGGCGCAAACCTTTTTGCGCGGTCTCCTGCCTCTCTCACGTCTCATTGGAGAATCCTCCTCTCACTAAAATGGAATATCCATATCTTCGTCTTTGTTTCCTGCATGTCCGCTATCAACCATATCATCTCCGCCGCCATATGACGAACCTGAAGATCTATTATTCTGAGCATAGCCCGAATTAGAATAACCGCCATCATTATCTTGACGTTGTTTAGCCCCGGCAAACTCAATATCATTGGCAACAATTTCAACAACATTTCTTTTTGTACCGTCTTGTGCCTCATAGCTGCGGGATTGCAGACGACCTTCAAGCAAGATTTTCGTTCCTTTGGTCAAATACTTGCCGCAAAACTCGGCTAATTTATCCCAGGCAGTTACATTAAAGAAATCCACCGTAGGCTGTTGTTGATTTTCGTTCTTACTTCTCCAGCCTCTATTGACTGCGATAGAAAAACCCGCTACTGCCTTGCCGGTTTGTGTATAACGAACTTCGGGATCACGACCAAGATTGCCGGTTAAAATAACCTTATTCATAATTAAGCCTCTTTCTCATCAGAACGAACGATCATATGCTTGAGAAGTTCATCAGTGATCTTCATAACACGATCGCATTCGTCAACACAAGCAGGCTCACAAGTGACGTAGAAGAGGACATAATATCCTTCTATTTCGTCTTTGATCTCATAGGCAAGACGCTTCTTACCCCAGCGATCTTCCTTGTCAATTGTACCGCCGTTAGCCGTAATGAGTTTAGCAAACTTTTCGATGACAGCATTGACAGCTTCTTCTTCAAGCGGCTTGACGATAAATACTACTTCATATTTTCTCACAAAAAACACCTCCTCTTTGGACTGTGGCTCCGCTCTTGTCGGAGCAGGGAAGATGTAAACAAGTATTAACTCATTCACACGTTAATGTACTATATCACTTTTTTTTTAAATAATCAAGTTTTTTTTAAAAATAATATATTTTCTATTTTCCGAATCGCTCCAATCTCAATTTTAATTCTTTCGGCATATCAACTTTTGGAGCGTCGGGATGGAGCAGCCAAGTTGCGGCGTAATGAGTATCAGAGATTTTGAACAGGGGCGGCTCTGCCTTCTCGTCGATTTTCATAGCAAATTTATTTCTCGCGGCGAAAGCGTCACCTTTTGGCTCGTGCAGAAGATTAGGCGGACTGCCCGGTATTGAGTAAAGCCTATCATCATCAGTCTCTAAATCAGGCATTGCAGAGAGTAAGCCCCAAGTGTAAGGGTGGCGCGGGTCGTAGAAAATTTCATCAACCGTGCCATATTCAATGATCTTGCCGGCATACATGACGTTGACATAATCAGCAACCTTAGCCACGACGCCTAAATCGTGAGTTATGTAAATAACGGATAAGCCCATTTTTGATTGAATGTCCTTGATTAAATCCAAGATTCGCGCTTGTATGGTAACGTCGAGAGCAGTTGTCGGTTCGTCACAAATTAAAATCTCAGGCTCGCAGGAAAGAGCGATCGCGATTACGACACGCTGCCTCATTCCGCCGGAAAGTTGATGAGGATAATTTTTCATACGCTTTTCCGCGTCGATGATACCAACCAGATTTAATAACTCAATCGCTTTATCGCGTGCATCTGATTTAGAAATTTTTTTGTGCAGGAACATACCTTCCATAATCTGCTCACCGATCTGCATTGTCGGATCCAAGCTCGTCATAGGGTCTTGAAATACCATTGCTATTTGCTGTCCGTTAATCTTCTGACGCAATTCCTTCTTCGTCAGAGTCAGCAAATCAAGAGGCTTTTCACCTGCACGATTATAAAAAATACTGCCGCTGTTGATAATGCTGTTATCGTCTAAAAGTCCCGTGACTGCCTTCATTGTGACGGACTTTCCGGAACCCGACTCACCGACAATGGCAATGGTCTTGCCGAGCGGCAGATCAACATTGACACCGCGAATGGCGTGGATATTTCCGGCATTTGTGCGGAAGGTAATATCAAGATTTTTTATTGAAAGAATATTTTTCTCCATGGCACTCTCCTACATATCCTCAAGTTTGGGAGACAGTGCTGCACGGAAACCGTCACCAATCAGATTAAAGCCAAGCATAAGGATCGCCAGCACAACTATAGGTGGCAGAATTTGATAGGGAAGAATCGTTATATTGTTAAATCCTGCCTCAATCAGTGAACCTATGGAGCATTGCGGCAGGACAATACCAACGCCGACAAAGCTCAAGAAGGCCTCTGTAAAGATTGCAACGGGTATCGAAAACATCACTTGCGTTATTACAGGTCCTATGGTGTTGGGCAAAATCTGCTTGAATATTATGTGAAAACTGCTTGCACCGAGTGTCCTGCTCGCAAGGACATACTCACGCTCTTTGAGTTTCAGGCACTCTGCGCGAGCAATCTTACTCATTCCAATCCATTCGGTTATCAGCAAAGAGGCAATAACAAGCCCGATTCCCTTGTCCATAAAGATTGCCAAGATAGAAATAATAACGAGAGTTGGTATGCTGCCGATGATCTCAATGAATCGCTGCATAATATTATCAACGTGACCGCCGAAGAATCCGGAAAAGAGACCGTAACTCATTCCAATGAGCATATCAATAAAGATCGCCACAAATGCAATGATCAAGGAGACACGTGCACCTTGCCAAGTCCTTGTCCAAAGATCGCGTCCCATATCGTCCGTGCCGAAAAGGAAAGTCCTGTCAACAAAAAAGCCCTCACCGTCACCTGCAAACTGAGGTGATAGACTCTTAGCAACGATTTGCTTGCCGTTTGTATCAGTCGCGGAGATGATGTCTTGATAGCTGTAGGAGCTCAAAATAGGAGCAAAGACAGCAAACAAGATTATAATGCTTACCAAGAGCAAGCCGGTCATAGCAAAACGATCGCGCAGAAAATGTATAGCTACGCCTTTCCAATAACCTTGAGAGGCAAAATTTAAATCAACGTTTATATCTCTGTCCGAAATAAAATCAAAATCACCTTTTTGGGGTGTGTAAGTCTTTTCCATGCTCAATGCTCCTTCGCCGCCAATCTTATGCGCGGATCTATTATTCCGTAAAGAATGTCAAGTATAAGCATTACGCCTATGTACAGCGAAGAAAAGACGATACCGAGAGCCAAGACGTAATTATAATCAATACCCTCTCCGGCAATAGCATCAACCATCAACTTACCCACTCCATTGATTCCGTAAATCTTTTCGATGACCATTGCACCTGTCAATAAATCCACCACCAGCGGAGCTATGACAGTTACAACGGGAATCAGTGCATTTCGCAAGACGTGTTTCCGCATCAGTTGAAAGCCATAAATTCCCTTAGATTCCGCCAATTTGACATAATCAGAGTTCATCACCTCAACCATCTCGTTGCGGGTGAAACGTGCTATCACTGACACTGACAGCAAACTCAACGAGAGTGACGGCATTATCGAAGAGAATAGAAATTGTGACGGATCAAAAAAATATGGAAAGAATGGTATTTTGTAGGAGAAGGTGTACTGCAGGAAGATCATAAAAACATACGAGGGAATACAGACACCGAGAATGGAAAGAACTGTACAGAAACCGTCAAGGAACTTTCCACGATGAAGGGCTGCGGTAATACCAATTAATAATCCTGTTACCGTTCCAAAAAGGATAGACAGCACACCGATTTTGAAGGAATTTTCCAAGCAAGTTAAAAGTATAGGCTTAATCGGTGCGCCGTTGTAAAGAGAGGTGCCGTTGCCGAAACTGCCGCTCAAAAGTAGTGACATATAATCAGCAAACTGCACCATAATAGGATTATCAAGTCCCAATTCCGCCCTTTTCTGCAAGATCATCTCTGCACTCATTCGCTCGACAGGGAACGGATTGCCCGGCATTATCCTAATCAAAACGAAGAGCACAAAGATTATCAAAAAGAGCGTCAACAGTGACATCAAAATCCTTTTTGTTATGTATTTTGCCATATTATTTGACCACTGCGGATTTGAAAACTCTCTGGACACCGGCGGAATGGTACTCGATACCGCTGACGTTGTCGGAAATCAGCACGGAATTTGAGGAGGTATAGAGAGGAGCAATGACAGCATTCTCCAAAAGTATCTTCTCAGCGTCGTACAAGGCTTCCCAGCGAGCGTTGTATTTACCCGCAAGCTCTCCTGAAGAGCAATCGGCAATTATTTTATCATAATCCGCATTGCTCCAATGTTCCGCAATCTCGCAACCTTCAGTTGTCCAGAGTGTCAGGAAAGTCATAGGATCATCATAATCAGGCGTCCAATTTGTGAGGGCAATATCATAGCTGTTTTTAGTGAGGCGATCCAGATATTCAGCTTTAGGCATAGGCTGGAGATTAAGAACAACACCCGGCAAATTCTCCTCAACTTGTGACTTGATAGCTTGGACAACTTTTACAATTCTGTCGCCGCCATCATTTGCATAAATTACATAGAATTGGAAATTGTCTCTGCCGAGTTCACTCTTGGCTTTTTCGAGATATTCGCGGGCTTTATCAACATTGAAACCGACATAGTCAGCAAATTGTTTTTGATTTTCGGAAAAGTATTCGCCGGTTTCTGCATTTGGAGCAAATTGCAGAGGTATAGCCGTATAAGTTGCCTGTGAGCCGTCCATAACATAGTTATCAACCAAAGATTCACGATCAATGGCGTTGGAGATAGCAAGGCGAAGATTAGTATTGGCAAGAGCACCGGCGTGATTGTTCTTTGAGTCTTGGTTAAATGAGATATACTCAAGCAAACCTGTAGGCACTATATGAAGATTTTTTGAAAGATCGGCATTTTCTTTGACGTGTGCCACTTGATTGCCGTGAATTTCAACGACGTTCAGACTGCC
>CAJODU010000034.1 GCA_905233325.1 uncultured Selenomonadaceae bacterium | reverse complement strand
CAACATTATTTCCTATATTTGCGCTGGGTGAGACCACAGCACTTGGGTGAATATTAGAAGCCATCTTTTTTCCTGCCTTTACTAACATTGTCTCTCGCCGTTAAAGAAAACTTATAAAAAGTTATAAATCAACTTTTATGTTCCTTTTCCTGCTTCATAGAATCCGATTTTGCTGCCAATCCTTGCGAATCAACAAGCTACTCTCGTTTGATATAATTCTCCACAGGCTTTTCTTTTAATTGGGATTGCCTCTTTTCTTCGTTTAACTTCATAAGCAAACAAAGGCACTACTGCATTCCCGATCAAAAGATCCCCGATAACGTTCAGGTACTTACTTTACTGACTTTCGCCGTATCTTTTCAGATTTATTGCTGCTTGCAGGTCTCTGTCAATCACGTTGCCGCAACTATCACAATGATATATTCGCTCATTGAGTTTCAAATTTTTCTTAATATATCCACATTTGATACAGGTTTTTGAGCTTGGATAATATCTCTCTGCTATCACGACTTTGATTTTTGACCACTCTGCCTTATACTCTATCTGTCGACGAAATTCGTATAAACATTGTTCCTGCACTGCTTTTGATAAGTGCTTATTCGACATCATTCCTTGTATATTCAAGTCCTCAAGCACTATCAACCTTGGTTTTCGGTTAATAATTGCCCTTGTGATTTGATGAATGTAGTTGTGCCGAATATTTTTCAGCCTGTGGTGCAGCTTCAAAAGTTGTCTCTCACTTTTTATAATGTTGCGTGTTTTCTTTAACTTTCCTCCTTCTTCTTTGTTCATCTCATATTTTCGAGATATTCTACGCTGCAACCGGCGTATTTTCTTTTTTATTTTTCTGATGGTCTGTGTCTTATTGATGTTTTGATACACTGTCCCATCTGAAATTATTGCTAAATCTTTGATGCCTAAATCTATTCCTACGGCGTCATTACAATTTTCATCTTGTGAAGTTTCAAATTCAATGCTGACCGACAACCACCAATTCAACCCGTCAAAGCTGATTCGAGGTTGCTTATAACTGACTCCGACAGGTATTCTGTCTGCTTCCGCCAACTTTATCCAATTCAACTTTTGACGCCCTTTGCGTTTGCTTGTTGTGATTTTTTCAAGTTTGACGTGCGTTGAGGTTATCTTGATTTTGTCTGTATCTTGATAGAATTTGAAGTTGCCGTTACGACGGCTTTTAAACTTTGGGTGTCCGTTCATATCGTACACCGTCGGACTTTTGCCTATTCTTTCAAGGTGTGCCCGCTTCTTCTTTGTGAATTTGATTTTTGTTCGATTTTGCTTTTCAAAGAATTTGCCATAGGCGTCGCAACAGTCTTTTATTGCCTGTTTCGTCACATTGTTCGAGATATTCTTGAGCCACTCTTTTCCTTTAGAGTTTCTCAAAATGGTGAACTCTTTGCGTAATTCGTTATTACTGATGAATTTTTCACCGTTCTCGAAGGCTGTCATCTGCTTATCAAGTGCCCAGTTATACGCATATCTGGCGGTTCCGGCAAATTGAAAAAGTCTCGTTTTCTGCTTATCGCTCGGCAATAACATCACTTTATACGACTTTATCATCATCATCACCGCCTACAAGTTCACTTTATCACATTCAATCACAAAAACAATATATTTTTACCTCTTTCTTTTGAGTGAATAGTGAATAGGTTATTAGGGAATAGTTTTCCTTCTTCGTTTTCTATTTCCTATTCTCTCGTCACCTATTTCCTCAAAATTATTGTCCGCCGGTGATATAGCCAAGCTGCATACCAAGCCTTGAGAGCGATACTTCCATTGCATCATATTTTTTATAGAGTTTATCCTCGAAGGAATTCATCATTTTTTTGAAGTCGCTCATCTTAGTTTGCAAGTTACGCATCAATACGCCCAGTTCACTATCATCACTGATACCATCATCTGTACCGGCACGATTCTTAATCAATTTCAGACCATCGTTGAGAACATCACCAAGACGTTGTGCAACACCATTTTGCTCAAAAGTATCATCTTTTCCTATACTTCCGAAGATATTATAGACAGAATCAGGATCTTCTTCCAGTGCAGTCTTGAGTTTATCCTCATCAAGAGTGAGCTGACCCTTGAGACCTGTTGTCTTGATACCAAGCGAGAAAATGGAATCATACTTGCCGCTAAGACCGCTGATAGGCGTGGAGATGGAGCTGCGAATCTTATCAATAACCTTGCTGAGTGTTTGATCGTGATAGAGCATACCGGACTTGGCCTTTTCTTCCCATTTCTCGATCTGCTCATCTTTCATTTGCTCTTTTTGTGATTCAGTCAAAGGCTTATAATCACTATATTGCTTTTCGTCATATTTTTCATAGAGACCGGCAATCAGCTTGTTATAATCCTCAACGAAAGACTTAACCTTGTCGATAATGCTGTCAGTATCTTGAACGACGTTGACAGTTACAGCCTCACTAGTCTTTTCAAGTAAGGTGTAGGTGACGCCCGCCGCTGTGATCTTGTTAGAGGTTATATCGCTATAGGTAACACCATCAATAACAGCCTCACCGTTAGTGCCTGTAACACCTACAGGGAAACCGCTGCTCTCTTCACCGCCGGTGCCTTTGAGTGTTTGTGTCTCACCTGTTTCAAATGTCAAAGCTGACTTATTAGCGTCAGTGCCATCATAAAGCCCCAGTCTGCTCAAAAATTCTGAAGTAGTATCATTGTTGCTGGTGATAGAGAAAGTTTGATCTTTACCGCTTTCATCAGTGCCAATAGTCAAGTAACCGTCATCGCTCATGTAGGCATTCAAGCCCGTGACATCATAAATGTCATTAATGAGGTCGTTAAATGTCACTTCGGTGGCATCTCTCTTGAGCAAATCCTCATAGGTATAGCTAAATTCATAATCTTCACCATCAACATTGATTGTGAAACTCATAGCCGTATCAGAAGAAACAGCCTCAGAGACTGTGCCGTCGGCAGCCGTGACTGCGACTTTGTTGAAATAGGAATACATAGGATTGCCATGATCATCAACACCGTCTTCTACTACTATCTCATCACCCAAAGTAATATTTTGGAATAATAGATCTCTTACCGAAGTGCCGACACCTGCTTCATCGCCTTCAGCATCAACCAAAGCCTTGGACGCAATCAAAGAGGCAGTAGCATAGGTGCTTTCGTAACCAAGATAGTATCTGTCTTTTGATGTATCGGTAACAGTATCACCATTTTGATTGATCAAGGTGCCATCTTTAGATTGATACAAATGAAGATTCTGCAGGAAATCTTTGGCTCTCTCGCCGGCTTCGGTATAAGAAGTAATGGTATTTCCGTTTTCATCAGTCGTGGTTGTAGTTGGAATATTGAAGAAAATCCCGTTATCACTGCCGCCTTCTTTGTTGTAGAAGTTGAAAGTATCATTAGTTGAATCGTAGCTTGCACGAACGTTGAGATTAAGTCCGTTTATATCAGATACCAAGTCGTTAAATGTTCTGCCATCGAGCAACTGACCATAAGTATATTTAATGGTAGAATATTTGAGAGATCCGTCCGCCTTTGTAGATCCATCACTGATTTGCAGAGAGAAGGCCACATCTGTCAATTTGTGCAAGCCTGAAGAAGTGCCATCAGTCTCAGTGACATTTGCCATTTTAGTGCCGGTAGTTGAATTTTCTTGCAAACCTTTGAAAAGTACATCAGCCAAATTTATGCTGGTCTGATCTGTTGTGTCGGTATTGTTGTCGGCATAGTAGCGGTGAAGTTTATTTGTAGACACAAGATATGCAGTAGAACTGAGTTCATTGACTTGAATTTTATGATTTATAATCGGTGCAGCACCATTGGCACTGACAGTTACAGCACTACTGGTAGTAGTTGCTGATTTAGCATTCATATTTGACTGCAATTTATACTGAGTCAGTGTTGAATTGTTAAAAGTCTGCAAATTTGAGTAAATTTCATTATAAGCCTCTTTTTGCCACTGATCTTTTGTATAAGTCTGCTGCATTTTATCATATTCTTTTTGTCTGCTGATCATTCCGACCTTGACCATTGATTCAACATCAATGCCGGAGCCGGAGAGACCATAAATGCCATTAACTCCCATATAAATCCCTCCTTGAATTAAGAATAGTTGATCTATTCTGCTTCACAAATATCAATATAAATTTTTAATCATTATAATGCCCACGACAAGAAATTATCTCAATATCACCCAATGAATTAAGTTTATAAACAAGACGATTTTGATCATCTATACGACGTGAATAAGCTCCATTATACTTTAATGATTCAGGTTTACCTAAACCGCATAAAACACCATTTCGCTTAATATCTTCTAGTAAGATGTTTATTTTTCTTAAAGTTTTTCGATCTTCAGATTGCCAGTAAACATAATCTGAAAATCCTTCAGAGGTAAATGTCAAATCATTCATTTTCCATTGCCTTTAGCTCTGCCCATGTCTTTTTTACAATTTTACCTTCTTCAAGTTGTTTGAGGCTTCGTTCAATTTTTTCCCAATAAATTTTATTGCGAATCTCTTTTTCAAATTCTTTTTTTTCTTCTTCTGTTATCATATCAATCACTTCCTTCATTTTTCAACAAAAAGTGATTAAATATTTTCATCAATAAATGCTCCCAGCCAGTCCTTTGCCTTGATCATATTTTCGATCATCTCTTCAGGCGGCACCTCTTTGATAACCTCATTAGTCTTTTTGTCAATCATCTTAATCGTCATGAGATTGACTTCCTTGTTGTACTTAAATTCAAGATTGCAGTTAATCTTGTCCATAAGTTCATTGAGCTGCTCTGTCATCAGACTGACTGTCTCTTCGTCCAAAGTACCGGGTTCAAGGTGAAAATCATCTTCACTGGGAAGCAAAGTAGAATCTTCATCTTTCTCGAAGAGATTGTCAAGTTCACTTGCTTTTTCAACCTTTTTGAGGTCTCTTGTTTCGATGATAACCTTCCTGTTTGGAGCTTCATTGACAATTTCGGGTTGCATTGATTTTTTATTGTTCTTTGCACCCCCGATTTTCTGTTCTGCCGCTCCGATCACGACAGCGGCGGTTACGATGTCCTGCAGTCTTCCAACCATCTTGATCACACTCCTTGTTTTTTTACCTGACATCCATTTTAGGTCTACTGCTACGGGTTTGTAAACCAACTTACTGTCATGGTTAATTTCTATTTCAGAGGCATTGCATTACTGAGATCAATATTTCCAAGTTGTGCTGCTGCCTTCTGATTTTCTTCCTGAATTGCACGGTAAATCTCACCGCGATAAATTTTAATTTCCCTTGGTGCATCGATTGCTATACGAACATTCTCGCCTTGAACTTCCACTATATTGATAACTATATTATCCCCTATCATAATCTGCTGCTTAGGCTTTCTCGTCAATACCAGCATGCTTTACACCACCCTATCAGGAAACAGACGATGCTTGGTAGTGTATCTTGTCTTTTCCATCACAATCTGCTTCGCCTTCATGTTGTCAGTATTAAGTACCACAGGTGCCAACAGATTAGCTGTCATGTATCTGACACTGCCGTTGGGAATAGTTATCAATGAATACAGCATTACATCTTCTTGATTTTTGATTGACAGCTCATCAATAGTATCATCATCAATTTCAATCATGTAATCCGGAAAGAAGATAAACGGCGTAGTAATGAGGAATGCCAATTCAGGCGTTTTCAGCGACTGCATGAAATAGTAAGGACTTTCCTCATCATAAGGAATAATCAAAAATTCATGTTCGTCCTCAAAAGCAGGAATACCGTCCTTAAAGTGTACGATCTTTTCTTCCTCAACTTCGATCTCTCCGAATCTCACTGTATGGACTTTTTTCATCAAACTATCCCCCAAATTTACAGTTTATATTTTAGTTATCAATCAAGCATAAATATCATATTTATCTTGAGTCACCCAGCGACGAATAAAACCTTTGTCTTTCAGATAAGTCTCAGCATTGCCGGTAGTTATTTTAATACTTGCATAAGATTTAGCATCAATCTTTGCTGTCACATCACCGAGATCAGGCTCGCCAACAACTTCAGAGGGTTCAGCTAAAGTGATTTGAGGCTCAGGTATATGCTGTGCCTCTAAATAGCGTCTTTTTTTAGCTTCCGAATAAATTTTCTGCTCCGCTTGCTTTTGAACATAATCTCCACTCTTGGGGCCATTCTCTATAACCGACCATGCCTCTTGAGTATGTTTTGACATGCCGGACTGTGCATCAGCTATGCCTTTCTGGCCATTCTCACCGGTAAGATCGTCCATAGTTCTATGACCATAGGCTTTACGGCTTGGGTAACTGTTAATATCAATTCTCGCCTGTGTTGCTCCTTTATTTGAGCGAGCTTGTCGAGTGCCGGTATGGATTTCGGCAGGAACCATATGACTATCATCAACGGTAGTGCGACGAGTGCGAATATCAATTTGCGGCAATGCATGGCGAATGTTGAGTCTCCAAATCATCCTTGATTCCCTCCTCATAATCCCATTAATCTTTTTATATTATAAAGCAAGATTTTATCTAAATCAAGAGGATTTAAATTAATTTTACAATTTTTTCTTTTTTTTGAAAGGTTTTGCAAAAGACGGCAAAAACGTCGGCGACAAAAGGTATCACCGGCGTTATACTAAACCACGATCCGAGTAGAAATTTACAAATAATCTGCAAGCGACAGAGGCAAAATCCTGCCGCCCAAAGAAAGGGACATACTGTACAGTGTCTGTGCTTCCATTAGCTTGGTGGCAAGCTGGGCTACATCAGTACTGCTGACATTTGTAATGTCTTCTGTGATGATGTCGTTTTGAGTCTCAAGCATAGTTGAGACACTCTCATAAAGCTGGCTGCGAGCCCCAACGTGAGTTTGTGCAACAAGTATAGTGCTTTGTGCCACGTTTGAAATGGTTATTCCGTCTGAAGTCATCCAGTGACTGTCATGTGCCTCCGTTTTTGCAAGGACAGCCAACATCTCATTGATCATTGCACAGCCGGAGTATGTATTGCCGGACTCTTCATTATCAAATATATCAGAGCCAAAGAGGTCTTTGCCGTTGACGTTGACAGTGTCGGATTCAGTTTGAACGGCACCATTCAGTTTAACCATGGAAAAATATTCCATATTGCCGGCATAGTTTACAATTTGCTGCTGAATGGTTGCAAAATTAACAGTTGTCGTCGATTCATCACCATTGAAGAGTATTTGAATTGTTGCATTTACAAGGTTGCTTGACGTATCTGTCTCTTCATCATCGCTGCCGGTATCTTCCTCATCTTCAGAAGTAGAGGCCGATACTTGTTTTATGATACCTTGATTAGTGAAATAATCAGATACATTGACTTTGTAACTTGTAGTGGTAGTAGTCTCTTCATCACTATCAGAGGTATCGTCTTCCTCACTGCCCAGCGTAACAGGTGAAAAGTGTCCGACTGCATAGGTTGTAGCATAGGTTGTAGTCAAGCCTTTATTGAAGATTTCCTTGTAGCCGTCGTCCACAAATTCCTTATCATAGACATAGCCGTTTTGAGTATCAAGGTAATAAGTATTGCCGTTGTATTCAAGCGTAAGCATTTGATTTAAAACAGCGTTAGTGTCAATATTTTTTGTGTATTCGTTCTTGAAGAAGTTGACTTGTGAGTTGTCCAAAGTTTTAGCAATACCGCGTGAAGCCACAGCTACAGCCCCGTCTGCATTTTTTTCCCAATTAAACGGCTGAACAAGATCCCTCTGGCCGGAGAATAAGAAACGATCACCTTGCTGAGAATTTGCAGTAGATACTACTTCCTGAATTTCAGCTTCCATTTCTTTCGCTATGGCGTTCCAATCAGTCTCATTGTTATCATCATTAGCCGCATGGACTGTCTTAGTGACAAAAGTCTGCATAATCTCATTGATGTGAGTCAGTGCACTGTCTGACGTGTGCATCCAAGAAAGGCCATTTTTTACGTTAGATTGATATTGCTCATTCTCGGAAAGATTATTTTTATATCTGAGAAGTTTGTTATAAGCTATTGAATCATCAGAAGGACGATGCAAACTGCTGCCGTCCGCATCTTCAAAAAGTTTAGTCTGTCTTTTGTAGGCATTTTGCAGCGAAAAGTTGTAATTATACATAAACTGATTGCTGCTCATTCTGATTCCCATTGAAGTTCACCTCTTTGTTATGAGTTTAAATCATTACCTGCCGACTTGACCGGTGTTATTTACAAGCCTGTCAAGCATTTCGTCCATTGCCGTCAAGCACCTTGCACAAGCACCATAGCCTTTTTGGAATTTAATCATATTAGTCAACTCTTCGTTCCAATCAACACCGGACTCTGATGCTCTCCAATTCTGAATTTGCACAATGAGAGCATCTTGAGCCTCTACTTTAACGTCCATAGTCTCAGAACGAAGACCGAGCTGACTCATTGAGTAATTGTAATAAGAATAAATTGATACGTCACCCAACGCACGAACTGAATTGTCATTAGAGCGTATAACATATGTTATACCGTCGCTATCATCATCTCCGCCTTCACTGGAATAGATTGCTAAAATATCGGAAGTGGTGGTTGACGTATTTTCTTCATCTTCTTCATCACTTTCACTGTCGGCACTTACTGTGCTTCTGGTTAATGCGACTTTGTTACCATCATAATCATAAGTATAGTAGCCCACAGTGCCGTCCGCGCTTATCGTTTTATAGATGTGTCCATCTGAAGCAGAGTAAATCAAGAATCCGTCACTGCTTGTGGTATAACTTACTGTAGTATAGGTAGTGGTGACAGAATTTGTAATAGTTTTAACGCCTGTGAATGTGATACTGACGCCGTCTTCTTCGTCGCTGCTTTCTTCAGAAGTAGAAGAAATAGTCAAAATCGTTCCATTGCCGTCAACATAGTAAACGCCACCGCTCTCATCGTCCGTTGTTTCATCGTCTTCGCCGGTGGCAGGAGTAACTTTGTAAACAACGCCATCATCACCGCGATATACCAATTCTTTGGTGCTGCCGTCATCTAAGGTTGTGAATTTGTCATAATAAATGTCAATAACTTGTCCATTAATGTCATAATAATTGTAATAGAGATCCGAAGTACTGGTGGTCAAATCGGTATAACCTTTTGTCATATCGAAAAAGTTGCTCAATAATACTGCATTATCACCCAATGCTTTTGAATCGGAATCAGTTCCGGTCGAATCCCTGTCTGTCTTGGCTGCAATATACTTTCCGCCGCCGTAAGCTGCAAGCTTGGGATTGACAGTAAGCTCTTCAATGATTTCTATACCGGTTAATATTTCGCCGTCTTTGTAAATATAGACGTGATCAAAATCTGTCTGAGAAGAATAATTCCTATATTCACTGTAACTGTAGCTGTAGCTGGTGGAGCTGGAAGAACCAAAGAAATTGACACCTTCAACGCCATTTATATCATAACCCGCCTGATGTTGAGCATTGAAAGTAGTCAACAAAAATGCTGACATATCAGCAAGATCATCTATCATTCTCTTGTTTTCATCAACAGCATCAAAGATACCCTTTATAGAGCCGTTCTTCGGAGTAAAAGCGGTGTGAGTCTCTTTTATCTTTATGGCACTATCCAAGACGCCATAATCCACATAACTGCTGTCAGTATCGCCGCTGCTGCCCCTTGATATTTCTAAAGTGAGCTTGGAAGTTTTATTTACCAGAGTAGCACCATCGCAAACGACATTATAATAGCCGTCTCTCTCACTGACAGATATATCTATATACTCTGAAAGTTGATCGCATACCAGATCTCTTTGATCTCTCAAGTCATTTGCTGAAGAGCCGTTGGCCTCCATAGCAACAATATTTTTGTTATATTGCACAATTTTAGAGGTGAGCTCATTGATATTATCAACTCTCATATCCAACTCTTCATACAGTGCATTCATCTGATTTACCAAGTCATCTTTGGCACGGTGCATCATATCGCACAATACCGCTCCTTGACCGACAACCGCCTCACGTTCAGCATTGCCGCTTGCGTTGGTTGAAAGTGCTTTCCAAGACTTCCAAAAATTCTGCATGGCGACTTGTATGCCGGTGTTCTCGGTATCATAGAAAGCAGTTTCTATTCTTTCGTAATTAGTCTGCATTATATCATTGTATTTTTGCGTTGAGACTTCCTGACGATATTGCCTGTCTGCATAGACATTTCTGGCACGCAGTATCGAAGTAGAGTCAACACCTGTGCCGACAGCAACTTGACCGTAAAGTGATCCCTGCATTTGGCACATCGTTGCTGCCAAGTTCACACTTTGACGCGAATAGCCTTCCGTGCTTGCATTTGTTATATTATGTCCTACGGTATCAAGAGACAGTTGATTGGCAAAAATGCCTCTCACCATAGTGTTGAGACCGGTAAATGTGGATCTCATTTTATCACTTCCTTTGGTTAATTAAGCGTTTGCGTCAAAAACACGGCGTCTTTGGTGCTGTCCAAGTTCCCTTTTGGAACCGTAAATATCATCTGCAACAGTCTGTGACATCACATTGATATTATAATCAATAAATTTCTTGCTGTTCACCATCAAGCGTGCAACATTGGTTATCTGGTGCCTGAGACGTTTTTGCAAGCCGCTTACTTGATTGAGCAGTCTTTCAGCAACGCTGCGTTCAACTCCGGCAGATTGCTGCTCTATGAATGTTCCCAGATTCTCAACCTTAGCTGCCTTCAAAAATTCACTTATACTTGTGTCGTTTTTTGACAGTTCTCTCATCAGAGGCTCAACTTTTTGTACTGAAGAAGTGACATCAAACCCTGATCTTGCCTCTTGGAAGGCACTGTTGAGATTATCAAAAATTTCACTCAGTCGGCTGCAGAGGATCATTTGCTCTCGCAGCATTTTTATTACTCTATCCATAATCCACCTCTGCAATTTTTTGTTAGGCTTTAAAATCAAATTTTTTCTGATGAGTTACAATATCATTGCCGCCGCTGCCATAAGTCGGCTCGACAGTCGCACCGCCGATCCTGTTCAGATGATACTTCACTGCATTGAGAGCACTCTGAGCAAGTATCTGATTGTTATCTCTGAGCATTATGGTTTGTTCGACTTTTTTGGTCAGATTTTTATGCAGACTTTTCAGGCGTTCCTCAACTGCTCGCGACGGTGCCAAGTTGAATAAATCTTCCATTTTGCTGTCAATCTTGATTGCAGGTTCAGCTTTGGAGAGGTTTGTCAGCAATTCTCCGCGCTGTTTTTCGAGTTTTTGTATTTTTGCCGTCAGTAACTGCTCTTCATCGAGGATTTTGGCAAGATCGTCCATATCTATAGTAACAAGTGATTTATGCTTGCGTTCGCCCAGCTCTGTTGCTTTATCATAGGCAATATTGAGTTTCCCGAAAACATCAAGCAAATTCTGCCACATTGAAATATCCATCATGCACCTCAAAAGTGATTTGAAATTATACTGGCTGCAATGTTTTCCGATGCTATATCATAGCTGCCATCTTCAATTTTACGGCTGTATTCGTCGATTTTTTCCTGGCGAATTTCACTTTCTCCTTGAAGTTTGCCCAACATCTCTTTAAATGATTGAGCCTCTTTGGAAATGATCATTTCATCTTTAAAGCTCTTTATTTTCTTGTTGCGGCTTGCATCATTTGACTGATTGGTTGCAATCACAGCATTTGCCGTATACAGATTGGAGAAATTATTTATATTGTTGTTAATAATCATCTTTTTCACCACCTACGTTTATTTATTGCTGCTTTCCCTGCCGCGATTACATGACAGCTATCCATTCTGTCCTATACAATTTATCGAAAAAAAAAGCAGGTGCTTTAATTCCTGCCTTTTGTGAAAATCTCTCATTTTCTTTCAATTTCTTTGATTTTCTTCATTTTTCTGCCTTAATCATATAAACATACATGACGGCTTCAAAATCATTCTTTATTTAGTAGCCGGTTTCTTCAGATCCTTAGAATACATTCCATGACCTCTGTCGGCTTCTCTTTGCTCTGCTATCTTTGCATGTACACCTTGCAGTTCTTCCTGCATTTCTGACATACACTTTTCACAGAATCTGCCGGACATTATTAATGTGCCGCACTTTTTGCAGGGATAACTGTAATTTATTCCCTCTTGAATAAAGCGGCCTTCTTCTATGAGACGGCGGACAATGGGTTCAGCCACGCCGGTTGCCTCAAGAATTTCATATACCTTGCATTTAGGATTATCGCGTACATATTCGATGACTTTCATTTCATCATCAGCTTGTTTATCAAGACATGCAGGGCAGACTTTTCCTCCTGTTGACATAAAAACTCTGCCACAAACTTGGCAATTCTTCAATTTTCCAGCCATAGCTCTATGTGGACTGTTCTATCAGATAGTATTACCTGACAAACAGCCGCTCTCCTTCCTTAAAGTTTTCTTTTTTCTGTTAGATTTTATCACAAAATATCTTTTATGTCCATATTCAATTTAGTTATCGTCAAATCTTGAAATATTAATCAAACATTGATACTCAATACAGGCAGTATGACAGAAAATACTATCAACGCCACTATTATACCCACGAACAACGTGCCAAAAATTTCAGCTTTAACCGGAATTTGACTTGATAGTTCCTCTACTTCAAATTCGCTCATTTTTTCGCAGCGTCTCAACATATCAGGCAAAGTGCCGCTTGCCTCTCCTGTAGTGATCAGTCCTTGATATTCGGGCGGAAATATTTCACTGTGAATTTGACCGCCGTGCTCCACCTCTTGCTTGACTTCAAGCCAAATTGCTCGAATGTACTGATTTGAAGTAGACCTTGCCGCCATATCTATTGCCTCGTCTATCTGGACACCGCTTTCAATCAGGAATGATAACGAGCCAAAGGCATTCATCCATTCACGCTGACTTATCAATCTGCCTATGAACGGCATTTTTAATATAAACTTGTCCACAGACAGCCTTACAGTCGCAGAAGTTTTATAAATCCACATACAGCCGACAATCACCACGAGCAACAAAGTAATAATTATAAAAATATTTTCGGAGATGAATACTGCCGTAGACATAAATATTTGAGTCAGCAGCGGCAAAGATGTGCCTTGACTCTCAAAGAAACCTGCAAAAGTCGGCAGGACGACATTTATTATGATTGTCATTGATATTATTGCAACGACCAAAACAAAGAGCGGGTAGTAAAGTGCAGACTGCAATTTTTTGCGTGCCTTGTAGTTTTTCTCAAGACGCTCGGCAAGTTTGTCGGATATTTCCTGCATACGTCCGCTGCGTTGTGCAATCAACATCATTTGTATGATATTGTAAGAGAATATAGATTTATGTTTTTCCATAGCCTCAGCCAGGCTTTTGCCGAGTTCTATATCCTCCAGCATGGATTGTATGATACCCTTTTGAGCCTTGTCTTTGGTTGAGAGCAAAAAGAGATTCAATGCGTCCTTCAGATTCATAACATCAAGGGTGGTTGCAAGCTGTCTAAAGAATAAATGTATCCACTTTTCACCGACGCTGAATTTTTCGAGATATTCGGCAAATTTGTCTGAGATTCGTGTTTTTGACTCTTTCAGATCAACTGCAATCAAGCCTTGATTCTGAAGTATTATATAAGCCTCTCTTTCGTTTTCGGCACTCAATTCACCTTCTTGAAAGGTTTTAGCTCGATCATAGGCACCATAACGATATTTTTTTATTGTCATCATCACCCTGTATTAATCGAGAAATAAATCATTTTTTCCCGATGGTTCTGTTTTCTCTTTTGTTGATAATCGTTTCATAGGTGCCGCGTCTTTTATTTCTGCTTTTTTCAACTTCCAGCTCTTTTTCTGCTTGAGCATTTAATCTCTCAATAGTTGACATTTGTGACATAGGTTTATTGCTTATACCCATTTTTATCGCCATCTGATCTGCCATCTTTTTGGTTTCAGTTCTTAATTTGCTAAGACAATCGCTGCAGTATGTACCGTTTTTTATAGGTTTACCACAAGATTGGCAAGGGTAAAACATATCACCTCTATCAACATTTGCAAAAAGTCCTTTGTTGATCATGTTTTTTACAAATTTCTCAGTAACACCAAACTCTTCCATAACTTCAGATATGGAACAACCCTGATTTTCGCGAACATAATCTAATATTTCTCTTTCTTTTTCCTCTTCTTTAATTATGCACTCTCTGCAAAGTTTTTCACCTCTGTTTGATACAAACATCTTGCCGCAAGCTGCACAATTTTTCAATTTCTTTGGAATATTCAATGCCATCGTGCTCACCTCAAAATCAAAACAAATTCCAAATCCACTCACGTTTAATGTTAATGTCTTTATTTTACGCCAATTTTGCTTTTATGTCAATCAACAAAAAAATCCGCCCAATAGGCAGATTATATTTTTTATTTAAGATATTTACAAAGCTGCTCCACTGACTGATATTCAACTATCCCATAATCTTGGCAAAAAGTTCAATCTCGTTGCCTTCCTCATCAGCGACAACACTTTCATAGTAGCCGTCGCCGGTTGTCCTTGCACCGTTGAGAATGTTGTAGCCGTCCTCTTTCATTCTCTTGGTCATGTCGTCAACGTCTTTTCTGTCGCCGACCTCAATGGCAATGTGATGGTAGCCGGTGCGGTAGGTGCCTTTGGGGTTATCCTCCATCGTAGGGCGTTTCATGATCTCAAGCCTTGCTCCATCGTCAAAAGTCAGGAAGTAGGAACTGAAGCCGCTCTTGAAGTTGTGGTACTTCTCGCTGGCGTCGGCGTTGAAGTATTTGACAAAAAAGTCTCTTGCCCTCTCCATATCGTTGACGTACATTGCAACATGTTCGATCCTCATTTAAATCACCCTCTCAAAAAATTTTCAAAATATTTGCAACAAGTCCTTAATTTTGATAAAATAGTAGCATAAACTTTGAGCGAAGGTTATAACAAGATTGACAAAATGATATGATAAAAATGACTTGAGGCGGGTTAGATGTACAAGATTACTAATGAGATAAGTGTTGACAGCGAAGGACACGAGATTCGACACCACGGCACCCTTGCCTATCCGATTGCAACTTACTTTAACGATATGAGCAATGTTTTGGTGATTTGGCATTGGCATGAGGAATTTGAATTGATTTATGTGACTAAAGGCGTTGTCCGCGTTGGTGTCGGCAGCATTGAGAAAACTCTCACCGTCGGTGACGGCTGTTTCATAAATTCCAATGTACCCCACACCATTTGCCGTCTGGATTCACGAGACGGAATAATACATTCAATCGTATTCCACCCCAAGCTGATCGGTGGGCGACACAGCATATACTGGCAGAAGTATCTCAAGCCGCTGATGGAGAATGAGGAGCGGCAGTTCATTTCCTTCGATTCCATGCAGACAGAGGACAGTCAAATAATAAGCCTCATTCAGTCAGCATGGCAAGCTGAGGCTGAAGAGGCTGCGGGTTATGAGTTCAAAGTCCGAGAGCTGCTGTCAAAGGTGATCTTTCTGCTCTCCGAGGGGCAGACCGGCAAGCCTTATGCACCGACGCCTAAGGAACTGCGCGACATGGAGCGGACAAAGCAAATGATCACCTTCATGGAAAGTCACTTCACCGATGAATTGACAATCAAGCAGATAGCAGCGGTGGCGGCATTGAGTGACGGCGAGTGCTTGAGGTGTTTCAAACGCTCAACGGGACTGTCACCAATCCAATTCCTCAAGGACTACAGATTAATCAGAGCAGCAGAATTGATTCGCTCAACCAATCAGCAAATATCAGACATAGCCGCTCAATGTGGATTCTTGGATATGAGTTACTTCGCAAAATCCTTCAAACAGGCCTTCGGAGAGACACCGACGAACTATAGAACGGCGGAACTGTCCAAGTACAAGTCTAAATACTCATTAATGAACGCTGACGAAGATTTAGATTGATTCAGTTATTCTATTCGTTGATGACTTTCATTGTCGGGAAGAGGAGCACATCACGGATTGACGGAGCATCAGTCAAAATCATTACCAGTCTGTCAATACCAATACCAAGTCCGCCCGTCGGAGGCATACCGTATTCAAGTGCACGAATGAAGTCGTTGTCCATGACGTGAGCCTCTTCATCGCCGGCCTCACGCTGTTTGAGCTGATCTTCAAATCTGCCCTTCTGATCAATGGGATCATTCAATTCAGTGAAACCGTTGGCAAGCTCACGACCGAAGACAAAATATTCAAATCTGTCGGTGATTCTGGGATCATCGGCATTTCTCTTTGCAAGCGGTGATATTTCTGTCGGGTGGCCGGTGATGAAGATAGGCTGAATCAGACTGTCCTCAACCTTAGCCTCAAACGCTGCATTGAGGATACCGCCAATCCCGTGACGCTCCTCGTATTCAACACCAATCTCCTTAGCCATTGCCCTTGCCTCTTCGACAGTCTCGCAGGAGAGGAAATCCTTGCCGGTGGCGTTCTTGACGGCATCGTTCATGCTGATTCGCGGTGCCTCTGCAAGGTCAATCTCAACACCCTGATAGGTTATTTTCGTCGTGCCGCAGACAGCTTTAGCACATTCAACGGCAATACCGTGGGTAATGTCCATCACATCGCGGTAGTCACCATAAGCCTGGTAGACTGTGGTGAACTCAGGATTGTGGCGTTGATCCATTCCCTCGTTTCTGAAAACCCTGCCCAATTCGTAAACTCTCTCATAACCGCCGACAATGAGACGCTTGAGGTTGAGTTCTGTGGCGATTCTGAGGTAGAGGTCGGTGTCAAGGGCATTGTGGTGAGTTATGAAAGGTCTTGCCGCTGCACCGCCGGCAATAGTCGAAAGTACCGGCGTTTCAACCTCAAGAAAACCGCGATCATCAAGGTATTTGCGGATTGTCTGTATGACTTTAGTGCGCTTGATGAAAGTGTCGCGGACTTCGGGATTGACTATCAAGTCGAGATAACGCTGACGATAGCGAATTTCAACGTCTTTGAGTCCGTGGAATTTCTCCGGCAGAGGGCGGAGGGACTTGCTCAAAAGTTCAAAATCATCAATCTTGACAGTCAGCTCACCGCGCTTGGTCTTGAAAGGTTTGCCCTTGAGACCGATAATGTCGCCAATGTCCAGGAGCTTGAATTGACTGTACTTCTCCTCACCGAGAACATCAAGTTTAAAATAGATTTGAATATTGCCGGTGCGGTCGTTAAGGACGGCAAAGCTCGCCTTGCCGTGTCCGCGGATAGCCATAAGACGACCGGCAATTTTGACCTCACCGCCCTCATTTTCGCCCTCAAGTTCTCCATACTCGCGGCGGACATCTTCAGCGTGGTGAGTAACCTCATAAGCGTGACCGAAAGGCTCCACACCCTTGTCACGGAAGGCGGACATCTTGTCATGGCGAACTTTAATAAGTTCATTCTCATCAACCGGCGGCTGATTTTGATTAAGATTTTGATTATTTGCCATATATAAACCTCTTTCAATTAAACAGTAAAGACACAGCTTGCAATGTAAAATTTCTCGCTCATCGTTAGTCTTCGTTTATGATGTTAGGCTTCAATCTTGACGATCTCATACAGAATGATACCGACGGGGGCGTGGACTTCGGCGATATTTCCTGCCTTCTTGCCCATGAGAGCGGCACCAAGCGGGGACTCATCGGAGATTTTGAAGTCATCAGGGTTGCTCTCAGTGGAACCGACGATCATGTATTTTTCGTCCTCGTCAACAACTTTGTAGACTTTGTAGAGTTGCTCAACCTTGCCGTAAAGCTCTTCAGCCGTACCTTCAGCAACTTTGTATATTTTGCCTTCTTCATCGGTGTTAGCGAGCTGAACAAGAGCTCCCTCAATAGAACGGTAGAGATTCTCGGTGGCGGTGATTGGCTTGTCAGTCATATCCTCAATGGTGATGTTGACCAGCTTGTAAGCCTTGTCGTCATCATTGACATCAATGGATTCATTCTCAACGATTTTGTAAATATCGCTCTCATTGTCTTCAATCTCGACAGGCTTGCCGTCAACGAGCTTGTAAATGTTGCTGACACGTCCATAGGTTTTATCGATTGCCTCTTCAACCTCGTGGATAATAACGGTGCTGCCGATCTCCACGCTGTCCGTGCCGGTTTTGTTTTGGATTATCTGACTGTTGGCAATCTGATTCTCAAGATCGAATATCTCACCCTCAAGGAAGGCCTGTTCGTTCTTGGCGTCCTCATATTCGGAGTTTTCACTGAGATCACCGAGAGCAATGGCCGCCTTGAGCCTGTTGGCGATCTCTATTCTGCGGACACTTTTCAGATGATCCAGCTTCTTGACGAGTTTGTCATAACCGTCTTGAGTGAGCATTGTGCGCTTTTCTGCCATATTAAACACCTCTTAGTTATTGGGAATTGTTATTGATTCACCGGATTTGGTTGGTGCCCAAACGGGAATTGGAGTTGTTTTCTCGAAGAATGTATCTGAGGGCTGCCATTTAGGATAGCCGACGCGATGCATGGCTATCAAGTATTGCGTTTTGGTCTTTTGAAGGAAAGCCTTTGCCCCCATTTCTTGGGAGTTGCCGAGTCTGCCGTCAACGGGAAAGAAGGCGACGTCTACTTCAATATTCTCCATATGCTTGAGCTGCTTTTTGAATATTTTCTCCATCATCACCCTGTTTTCAAGAGTATCATTTTCCCAGTTCCACCAGTTGAAGTCACCGGCATGGAAGATTTTTTTGCCGCTTTTGGTCTCAACGAAGAAGGAGACGCCAACATCAGTAGAATCATACGTCCGAACTTGAATATTTTCGTCCTGCCACTCACTGTAACGCCTCAACAGAGTGATGTTTTCCTGCGGGAATATCCTAATCCGCTTGGTGCGTTTAAGATCATAACTGAAAATGTAGCGTGTGGTCTGCCCTGCATAAGCTCTGATGTGGGTGCCGAAGTGGTCAAAATGAGCATGACTGACAAAGATGTACAGATTGTCAAAGTTGCCTTCATCGACGATACGATCTACAGCTTTTGCAGGGTCTTCAAAATCATCAAATATTAAGAGAGTCCTGTCATCGCGAATCAAAAATCCGCTGTTGAGCAGGTAAGTAATTTCCATATTTATTTTGCCTCCGATTTATGGATTTTATGGATAATGGTCGAATAATCAACTAAAAATTCTGCAACGCAACCTATTATAGCACAAAAAAAATATAGTGCAAATTTTTTTCAAAAAAAGTATTTTTGTTAAAATATACTTCCCAGCAGGAGGCCAAGTACACCGCAGGTAATCAACATTTTAATGACGCCAACTTTCTTGTGAGCGGCAAACAGTGCCAATATCAAAATAATCAATCCTTTCGGATCAAAGGCTGCCCAGTCCTCAGGTGCAGATTCTACATTCCAAACGGCTAAAAGCACGAACGAAATGCAAGCCGCCGCGATGAGTGCCATAACTGCCGGCCTCAGTCCGTTGAGTATTCCGTGAATTGAGCCCAAGTCACCATATTTAAACATTATCTTCGCCAAGGCTATGCAGAGGAATAACGACGGCATTACGAAACCCATTGTTGCACTGATTGCTCCGCCCAATCCCGCTATCTTCATTCCGGCAAATGTTGCGGCATTTATTCCAATCGGACCGGGTGTCATTTGCGAGATTGTGAAGATGTCGATAAACTCCGGCAAAGTCAACCAGTGGTAGCCGTCCACTACTACAGCTTGTATCAACGGCATTGAGGCATAACCGCCGCCAACGCAGACTAAACTTATTTTTGCAAATTCAATAAATAACGTCAAATATATCATTCAACACCAGCCATTCTATCGTAGTAATATTCCATATCAGAAACGAAGTCACTTGTATCAAGCAATTCAGACTTATTGAGACGATTGCGCAGGGTCTTTTTCAATTCATTCAACACATTTTGAGCGGTGGCAAGCTCAACTGCTTTATTAATATATTCCTTTGTATTCTTTGCTATCAACCCGCTCATTCCTGCCAGCCGCAAAATATTCGCACCGAATCTGGAGCTGTAGCGCGTGCCATAGAGACTGACAACCGGCACCCCCATATACAGTGCCGTAGCCGTCATCGTGCCGCCGTTGTAGGGAAAAGTATCAAGCATTATATCAATATCACCGTAGTCGTTGAGGTAATCATCATTGCCGAGGCGGACTTCAATCCTGTCAAGCGGCAGACGAATTTTTTTGAGGCGTTTCTCCATTTCGGTTTTGCGTGCGGGGATTGCCGTGGTGTCCTGAATGATGAATTTGGAATTTTCGACTGCGTTGAGGATTTTTTTGACACATCTCAAATAATCATCAGTGACTTTCATAAAATTGTTAAAGCTGCCGAAAGTGATTGAATTAGAGTTCGACGTTCGCGATTTAAAGCTGTCAATCATTGCCTTGGTTGGTGTGAAGGCAAAGGCGTTATTAAGTCTGATCAGCTTTTCGCTAAAATATTTTTCGTGGCCAATCGGTGTGAGGTAATTATCAGTCAAAATGTAGTCAATCGCCGTCAAGCCTGTGGTGTCGAGGTAACCTATGCCGGTGATTTGGACAGGTGCGGGCTTGTAACTCATAATCTGAAGAGTCATACCGCCGGCACTGTGTCCGCCCAAGTCAAAGAGAATATCCACCCCCTCGTTGGCAATCTCCTGTGCCGCCTCTTCAATAGAGAAATCTTCCAAGATGATGAAGTTGTCAACTGTCGAATCAATGAAAGTGCTGAATTGATCGCTTTCGTAGGACAGCGAAAAGCACTTGACGATAAATTTATCACGGTTGTATTTAGTCAACAATGCCTCATAAAATCTTGCAGAGGAGGATTCTAAGAAGTTGGGAGCTATGTAACCGATTGTCAACTTGCCGGAGGTTTTGGAAGATGTTTCAGCTTTCAGATAATCATTCTCGAATAGCCTGTCATATACGAAATGTTCACCAGCGAGCTCCTCGTCAGTGAGTTTGTCCAGATAGTGGAGTGCAAAGAGGTAATTGGAATAATGAGAACGCTGACTTCGCAGATACCTGTCCTTGTGAGCCGCATAAAGATAAGCCTGAACAGCACCTTCAGCATCACCCAAGTCATGGAAAGCGGCACCTACCAATTCGTGAATTTTCCATTCGTCTTGAGTATCTTTGAATTTCGGTAAGATATTTTTGAGTCTCTTGAAGGCTTTATGAGTTTCGCCAATATCCAACAATCGTTTTGATTCTTCCATATTCGCTCCTCCAAATTAATTACTTCGATGATTGCAAGAAATTTCAAAATGTGATAAAATATCTTCGGCACCAGAAATGGCAGGCGGTCAATACTTAGCCCCAGAGATGGGGTGACGCATATGAATAAAGTCAAGATTGCAGTGGTTATTGTGACCATTATAATGATACTTGTCTTAACGTCAAAAGTAGCCGCCTAAGCTCCAATCAGGCAGCTACTATCTAATAAACTTCTATCTCAACAAACAACAAAAGGGGCTGACCAAATGTCGGTGCTTGCACTCTGCATTGCAGGGTGTTTTTTTGTTTCTATTATACATCATTTCAAGAAAATTGCAAGAAAATTTTTTGATTGACAATTCACTTTAGTTTCAGTTGCCCGCTCTTGAAGAGGTGAGCAGCGGTCTGATAGTAGTTGACAGTTTCATCAAGAAGGGCAGAATCAACATCAATGCTTGAGTAGTCAGAGGTCTTCCAGTCGTTGATATGCCAAGCAGTAGCATTCTTGTCGGGTGAGAGGATCGTCAAAGTATCATTTTTCACATAGCCGAGCAGTTGATAGGTGCTGATGAAGGCTCTGTCCTCACTCTCTGCTACTTTGTTGATGTCGTGTCCGAGAAATTTTTCACTGTAAGTCAATCCAAGCATACCCAAAAGTGTCGGTGCTAAATCCATTTGACTGATAAGCCTGTCACATTTGCCGACGGGAATCAACTTCGGTGCATAGATCAAGCAGGGAATGTGATAGCAGTTGATGGGCAGAGTGGCTTTACCTGCTGCTAAGGCTTGATGGTCTGCAACTATCACAAAAACAGTATCATCAAACCAAGGCTTGCTTGCTGCCCTCTCCAAAAAATCCCCAATCGCCCAATCAGTGTACTTAACCGACGCATTCCTCGTGCCGCTCGGTATGTCAATCCTGCCTTCGGGGAAGGTGAAAGGGCGGTGGTTGGAAGTAGTCATAACCATTTCAAAAGCCCGCTCACCTTTGGCGAAGTGATCGTCCATAGATTTAATCACCTGCGTGAAGAGGACTTCATCAGCAACGCCCCAAATAGTCTCGTGGACTATCTCATTGTCGGGAATTTTTGTCCGATCCTTGATAGTGTAGCCATTGCCCTCAAAAAAAGCGTTCATATTATCAAAATAGCCGTAGCCGCCATAGATGAAGTCGCGTTCGTAGCTGTTCTGCTTGAAGGCATTGCCGAGCGAGGAGAGATTATCGTTGCCCTTACGGCGGACAATGGACTGCCCCGGCGTTGGCGGAAGAGACAATGTAATAGCCTCAAGTCCTCTGACGGTACGGGTGCCGGTGGCGTACATTCGCGTAAATACATAGGACTTATCGACAAGGCTGTCAATACAAGGCGTCAAACCTGTCCCGCCGAACATCGAGAGATATTCTGCATTGAGACTCTCAACAGTCACCATCACGACATTCGGACGGACATCAGTGAGTTCATTGACATTTTCGACGTTAGATGCAACATTTAGATTAATGTTATCCTTAGTCATATAGAAACTCTCATAGTCAAGCTCGTTGGTGAAGTAGGCACGGACAAACTCATAATAACCGTTGCCGGCAATCTCCACGTTGTAGCGATTTACACTCACAAGATCCCGCCACTCAGATTGAACAATCGGAACAGTAACAAGCGGCAGCAATATAATAAGCAGGAATTTCAAAGGGCTTATATTAACATGTTTGATCTTCAAAAATCTGCTCTGAAGGTTGTAGATAGCAACTGTTGCCAAAAATATCGCAATCATTATTAACGGAATATTGAAGGATTGCCAAATATTGAGCAGAAGTTCGTGAGAGTATATGAGATAATCGACAGCTATGAAGTTGAAGTTGGTGCCGAACTCTCTGAAGAACATTGCAAGTGTCACGGCGACAAGGACAGCAATAAAGTCAAAGGAAAATACCCCGACTCTGATGAGACGGTCTCGCTTTGTACTCAATATCAACGCCAAAGGTACGGCGATCACGCTCCAAGCTAAGCTGTCAGATCATAGAGCAATCCAAATCCAAACGTCTTAAATAATTCAAATGATACAAATGATTCTGAATCAATCAGCAGGAACATCACCGCACGAGCTCCTGTCTGCAGTAAGAGATAAGTTGTCAATAATATAAGCAAAACTTTCAAGCGTCCGTCTATCATCGTCGCCACCTTCCTGCCAAAGATGTTCATTATTATTAAATATATTCTAACAAACGGCAGAAATTTAGTCAACAGATATTGTGTCAAGGGCAGGAAAATGATAAAATACAGCAGGGGTGAGCGCGAATATGCAGCAAAGAAATATTGCACTCAAGATCGCCTACGACGGCACAAACTATCACGGTTTTCAAAGACAAATCCCCGTCACTAAGTCAACTTTAGCCATACAGAATATCCTTGAGGACAAATTGCAAAGGATATTTGGCGGCAAGATAGAACTGGCAGCGGCAGGGAGGACTGATGCGGGAGTCCACGCCTTGGGGCAAGTTGTCAACTTCAAAACCTGCGGCACAATTCCCGTTGATAAAATATCCATTGCTGCGAGTGGTTTGCTGCCTGATGATATAGTTGTGCTTGACGCTTGGGAGGCGGCGGAGGACTTCAACGCTCGCCACTCAGCGAAGAGTAAAATATATATCTATCGTATTCTCACAGGTAAGGTCTCCAACCCCTTTGTTAACCGCTACGCCTGGCATATTCGCTATCCGCTTGATTTTGAGGCTATGAAAGCCGCCCTCTCTCTGCTCGTCGGCAGACACGACTTCAGTGCCTTCCGTGCCGCCGGTGGTGCTCCGATGAGTCCCGTCCGCACGATCTTCAACGCCGACATAGACTTTAACAACGACTTCTACGGCAGTACCGTAATGACAATCAAAATTCACGCCACCGGCTTCCTTTACCATATGGCACGCAACATTGTCGGTAGCTTGGTCGCGGTCGGTCGCGGAAGATTCAGCGTTGAGGATTTCAAAAATATATTTGAAGGCCGCGACCGTAACAAAGCGGCGCCTACTGCTCCGCCTCACGGTCTCTGCCTTTATGAAGTTTTCTATTGATTAATTGGAAGTGATTATATGAGTAAACCTATTGTTGCAATAGTCGGCCGTCCGAATGTCGGCAAGTCCACCCTCTTCAACCAGATTGGTAAGAAACAGATGTCCATTGTTGATGATATGCCCGGTGTTACACGCGACAGGATATACATGGACGCCAACTGGCTCAATCATGAGTTCACAATGATTGACACCGGCGGTATTGAGATTGAGTCGGAAGATAAGATTCTAAACTCAATGCGTGCACAGGCTAAGATTGCCATTGATGAGGCTGATGTTATTCTGTTCGTCGTTGATGGGCGTGCAGGTTTGACCTCTGCTGATGAGGAAGTCGCCAAAATCCTCAGAAATGCAAACAAGCCTGTCATTGTCGCCGTCAACAAGATTGACAGCACTCAGCTTGATATGAATGTCTTTGAATTCTACAATGTTGGTCTTGGCGATCCTATCGGAATATCTGCCTCCAACGCCCTCGGCTTGGGTGATCTGCTGGACGCCGTCACTGCTGCCTTCCCTAAGGTCGAAGAGGACACCCGCGACGAGGATGAGATCAGAATCGCCGTTATAGGTCGCCCGAATGTCGGCAAGTCCTCCCTGGTCAATGCCATGCTTGGTGAGGAGAGAGTCATTGTCAGTGATATTCCTGGCACCACTCGTGACGCTATTGATACCCAATTCATCAAGGACGGGATCAAGTTCACTCTGATTGATACTGCCGGTATGCGGCGAAAGAACAAGATTGATGAACCTGTGGAGCGTTACAGCGTAATTCGTTCGTTGAGGGCGATTGACCGTGCTGATGTTGTTTTGATGCTGATTGAGGCTCCGGTCGGCGTCACCGAGCAGGATAAGAAAATTGCAGGTTATGCTCACGAGTCCGGCAAGGGCTGTGTCATTGTCGTCAATAAGTGGGATATTTTCCCTGACAAGCACGATCGCTCAACCAATCGTTTCACCGACGACCTTCGCGAACAGATAGGCTTTCTGCAGTATGCTCCCGTCCTCTACGCCTCTGCACTGACGGGACAAAGAGTCAACCGCGTCACGGAACTTGTTAAATTTGTTGCCGAGCAGCAGTCAATGAGGATTCAGACAAGTGTCCTCAATGAACTCATTCGCGACGCCATCTCCGTCAATCCGCCACCAACCAAGAAGGGCAAGCAGCTCAAAATTCTTTTTATGACACAGGCAGACATCTGCCCGCCAAGATTCATAATCTTCGTCAACGAGCCGGATCTCTTCCACTTCTCATACCTGCGATTTATTGAAAATCAACTTCGCGAAAGATATGGATTCGAGGGCACGCCGCTCAAGTTCATCATTCGCAAACGCAAAGAAGAAGAAGATAATTGACATTTCTCACAGTGCGGTATATAATTAATTAATTTTCTTGTATCGTTTGAAAATTTTTGTGAGGGAGTGAAAAGATGCCTGAATATTTGCTGGCATTTATTCTTGCGGTAGGTGTTTCGCTGTTCATAACGCCTGTGGTTATAATGATTGCCTCAAAAACCGGTGCACTTGATAAGCCTGATTCCAGAAAGGTACACAAAAAACCCATACCGCGAATAGGCGGTCTGGGGATTTATATTGCCTGCATGGTCTCACTTGTGACGGTTGTGGCTTTTGCAAACTTATCCGGCGAGCTGTTCATGGGAGTCGTTGGCTTGATTATTTCCGGCACGATGATGATGATTGTCGGCTTGATCGATGACTACAAAAATCTGCCGGCAAAAGTCAAACTTCTCGGACAGATCATTGCCTCCGCCGTGCTGGTTATTATCTTTGATGTGAGAATTGACTTCATTACCGACCCTTTTGGCGACTACATTTATCTTGAATGGTTTGCTATTCCGGCGACTATCTTTTGGCTTGTCGGTTTGACTAACACCGTGAATCTGATTGACGGACTTGACGGACTTGCTGCCGGTGTCTCTGCCATTGCTGCTATTACAATCCTCCTCGTTGCCTTGGAGGATAATATTTTATTGATTGCAGTGTTGACGGCTGCCCTTGCAGGTGCGGCGATTGGTTTTCTCTTCTACAACTTTAACCCTGCCTGTATATTTATGGGTGATTCCGGTGCATTGTTCCTTGGCTTTATGCTTGCCGGTATTTCAGTTATTGGTGCTGTGAAGTGTGCTGCGACGATCGCCCTCATTGTGCCGATTCTCGCTCTTGGTCTGCCGATTCTTGATACCACTTTTGCAATCGTGAGACGCTGGCGCGGCGGTGTGCCGATCTTTAAACCCGACAAGGGACACCTTCACCACAGACTGTTGGGACTTGGCTTTACTCAGAGACAGGCTGTCCTGTTGATGTACGTTATCAGTGCATTGCTGGGCTTGTCTGCTGTAGCTCTCACTGAAGTCAGTGCTCAAATTGCGATACTTATCCTTTTGATAGTCATTGTTGCCATTCTCTACGGTGCTAAGAAGATCGGTATTTTTAAAATGCGTAATGCCTGATTAATTTGGAAGTTGAGGATTTTTGTAATGTCAAACAAAATTAAAGTT
>CAJODU010000033.1:12296-13599 GCA_905233325.1 uncultured Selenomonadaceae bacterium | reverse complement strand
TTCCTGCTCAACATATTCAAGCCCGTAAAGTTTGCACAAATACTGAAATTTCTCGCGAATCTTACCAAATGGTATATTGACAAAGTTCTGATTGTTCACCTTGCCTATATTTGAATTTCTCTGAAAAGTTACATTATAGCCACAGACTAAAGTGCCTATCTGATTCTTTAAACAATAGTTTATGACCATTCTGCATGCCTTTGAGATGTAATCATTTACTCTCAAATTGCGTTTTCGAGAGATTCGCCATTGTTGATTTGTCGGCTTTTTCCCGTATTTCTGCTTGTCTTTTATGCTTGTGAGTTGTGCATTTCTCTTGTTGTACCACTGATTGATTGATTTTAAACGCCTACCGTCGATTATGAAGGTCTCGCCTTCACTTGTTACGCACGTCATCAAATTATCTATTCCAAAGTCGATTGCCAATGCTTTTTGTTTGTCTACTTCCCTTTGCTCCTCAGCCACTTCATATGTGTACTGAATATCAAAGAACTTGGCATTCTGTCTCGGAATTATCTTGATACATTTGACTTTCTTGCCTTCAAGTATCGACGGCACTTTTATCGAAACTTTTTCGTGTTCTTCATCATACTTCTTTGAATACGGCAGGGTGAATATTCCGTCTTTTATCTTGAATTGTTGAATTACCAGCGGTGCAAAGCCTTCTTTTGGCAAGTAATGCGGCAGTTGCACCGCTCTGCTATCGTATTGCTTTTTCTTTACCAATTTCAACAATGCAATGAACGCCTGAAACATTCCGTCTAGCACTTTCATTGATTGCTGCGCCATATTTGAGTTCAAAGTCTTGTAGTTTACGCTGCTTTTCAACTCTGCATATGTTTTCTGGTATCCAAGATATTTGCCCTCATTGAAGAAATATTGCCGATTGATGTAGATTGCCTCATTCATTATGTTTTTTGACACTCGGCACAATCTTCTCAAGTTTCGATAGTCAACTTTTGACAAATTTTTAAGTTGCTGCTTGACCGTAAGATACATTTATCTCACCTCCTTTTACTTAAATTTTATCATTCAAGTAAAAGACCGTCAAGCATTTTTGTAGAGACGAGGCACACTTTGAACCCCGTGACTTTGCCATTTTTAGAGGCGTCGTTCACGTTGAGTCGCTACCCTCAACGCAGTTCTCTTATGAACTTCTTACAGTTTCCTGTAAGCACAGACTATATCTCGTCCCTCAGCCTTACCTGTTAGGGTCTGCCCACTTCCAACCGCTTGGTTGTACTCCCCTCAGGAGGGATAGTCGTTGAACCTTTTCCTGTTCGGAACTTGGCTGCTGATTACC
>CAJODU010000033.1:0-12255 GCA_905233325.1 uncultured Selenomonadaceae bacterium | reverse complement strand
CTTATTTCATCTCTGCGTTGTGGCTCTGTTGTCTTTAGGGTATTCCAGCAATTCAGGCAGTAGAGGAGGATTGCAAGTCCTCACTACGCACAAATTTCTCTATGCGCTTACCTTGTTGCGGCTTATATCCCCATAGCTAAAGCTAGGGGGATTACGCCGCTTTTTGATAAATAGAGGTAAAGCCGATACTCAAGCCCTCTATAACCTTGGCTCTGCGCCGACTTTCCTCTCTTGCAAAGTGCTGCTGCGTAATATCGCGAATAAATACATAGTAAACATCACCTATTTTGGCGTGGACAAACCGCCCATAGTCGTCAACCCAGCGAATATCGCCGTCTTTGCGAATAATCCTGTATTTGACATAATCCATCTTTTTGTTGCCCTTTGCAATTTGCTCGGATATTGAATTTTTCACTGCGACAACGTCATCAGGGTGAATGAGACCTTGGAAAGTACAGCCGGTCAATTCCTTAAATTCTTCCAAACTCTCACAGCCGAATATATCAATCAGGACATCATTGGCATATAATATCTCTTCCTTGTCGTCGGCACGATATATGAGAAAGCCCAAAGGCAAAGTCCCGACTATCTGATCAATCATAGGAAGATTATTTTCAGTTAAGTTCCTCTCAGACATTTTTAACCCCTCTTTCCATTCGATAGTACATACAAACACCGGCACAAACCGTTTGTTTCAGATTATGAGGTTCATGTCGGTGCTTGATGTTCAACAGCCTTTAACTCAAAATTTTTGTTATGGTTTCTATCATTTTATTTACGTCGATCGGCTTGGCTATGTGGTCGTTCATTCCGGCCTCTTTCGCCGCCTGTATATCTTCACTGAAGGCATTTGCCGTCATCGCGATTATGGGGATATTGGCAAGTTGAGGATTGTCAAGTTTGCGGATTGTCCGTGCGGCCTCGTAACCGTCCATAACCGGCATTTGAATATCCATAAGCACTACATCATAGTCGCCGACGTTAGAGGCGGCAATTTTATCGACTGCCTCTTGCCCGTTGACTGCCGTTTCAACATTAAAGCCAAATTGCGTCAACATCATAGTTGCAATTTCGCGATTGACTTCAATATCATCAACCAACAGAAGTTTTTTCTTGGTGAAGTCTATCTCATTCTTGCTGTCGGTTGATTGATCATCATTTTCCTCTTTTTTGATTTCACTTTCCGGCTGAAGTTCAAATTTTAAATTGATGATAAATTCCGTACCCTTGTTAGGTGCCGTAATGACTTCAATGGTGCCGCCCATTAAATCCACAATGCTCTTGGTGATTGCCATTCCGAGACCCGTGCCTTGAATACCGCTGACTGTAGACGTCCGCTCTCTGGTGAAGGATTCAAAGACCGTTGCAGCAAATTCCGCCGACATACCGATACCGCTGTCTTTTACTCGGAGTTCATATTCACCGTAACCGTCCTCACCGTTATTGAGTTGTGAGATTTTCATATTGATATTGCCGTCTTTGGGTGTAAACTTGTAAGCATTGCTCAACAGATTCAGCATTACCCTGTCAAGTCGATTTTTATCGCAAATGACATAACGATTCTTAATGCCGCTAATATCAACATTGAAGTTTATGCCCTTCGTCTGCATTTGTGTTGAAAACATATCACTGACTTCTTCAAAAGCCTTCTTCAAGTCGGTATTTGCAAATTCCAGCTCCATTTTGCCGCTCTCAATCCTGCCCATCTCAAGAATGTCGTTGATAAGGGCGAGGAGGTGCTGGCTTGAGGCGTCAATCTTACCTAAGAACTCAGCCATTTTTTTCGGTATACCGTCGGGACATTTCGGGCGAGTGCAGGTGTCGCAGTTGGCTCTCAACTTTCCGGCAAGCTCAACATAACCTATGATGGCGTTCATTGGCGTGCGAATATCGTGGCTCATATTGAAGAGGAACTTGGTTTTTGCTTTGCTGTTCTCTTCCGCTCGTGTCTTTGCGACGATGAGTTCTTCCTGCTGTTGTTTGAGCTTGTTCTGCTGATCGTTGATTGTCTCAAAATTCTCTTGGAGACGTTTGGTGTAGGCTTTCTGTATCTTTGAATTGCGATACTGCACGAGAATGTACAAGAAAAGTATCAACACTACCAAAATAGCAACTGCAATTCCTGCAACCAGCCACGGACGACTCTCTATCATTTCGGACAGGGTGATATTTTCGTAACGCTGACGGATCCACTTCCTGTCGAGTTCCGCAAGGCGGCCTTCTTGCTGCATTTGTATCAGTATGGCATTTATCTTAACGCGGAGCATAGTATCTTCAGGGTGCATCGCCAAGGTGCCGTAAACGTGAGTAACGGCATAACTCGGATAAACATCAGTTATATTCAGTTTCTCCAAGAAGGCATTGCCGACCTGTATCGGACAGATTGCAAATTCATACTCACCGCGCTTGAGAGCCTCAAATATCACTTCGTAAGAGTCAACATAGGTTATTTCATCATCAAGACCGAGACCCGGAACGCGGTGAAGTGAGGCTACGCGGCGTCCGTAGAGTTCAGCAACTGAAGAGATACTATTTTTTCCGTAAACTACATACTGCTTTTCAGTAGTCGGCAAAGTGGCGATAACGTCAGGATCATTTATTATTGAGTCAGATTCCATATTCATTATGATGTCAACATTGCCGTCTCTGAAGCGTTTGTTTGCCTCAACCCAGTCCAAGAGCTGCAGATCAAGATTCATTTCAAGGCGGTTTGCAATCTCATTCATCATCTCAACGTCAAGGCCGTAGTAGTTCTCAGCGTCGTCGGTGTAGGAGTAGGGTGCATAATCAACATCTGTCACGACGTGCAGAGTCTTGTCGAAGGTATTTAAGGCTTGAACTTCGACCTTTGGCGGCGGCATCGGAATGGAAAGATAAATGATCAAGAAGATCACAATCATCAGCGAAATCAACATCAAAATGAATAAACGATTCATAGAGATTCATGTACCTCACTTAAAGAGAGCAGAGAACTTTTTAATGGTTTCTTCCTTATGCGGCAGAATGTCGGTATATTTGACTTTGATACCGGTGTTGAGTGCCAATTCGGGATCAGGGAGATTGTATTTCTCAGGCATTTTGACATCTTTGCGGATGGGAACGGTGCCGGCATCCGCAACTTTCTGTTGTGCCTCTTTAGTCATAACATAGTTGACAAATTTTTTCGCGGCGTCAAGATGTTCGCTGTCTTTAAAGATTGCAATGGGACTCGGCACCATTAGCAATTCTTTAGGATAAACCATTTTAAGAGGGGCACCTTTGTCGATCTTGCTGGCGGTGATATAATCCACACCCAGGCAGGCGTTTAACGTGCCGGCAGCGGTATCATCAATTACCCTTCCGGATCCTCTGCTCTTGACTGTGCCGTTAGCTTGGAGACGTTCGAGATATTCCCAGCCGAATTGCTTTTCAAGAAGAGCAACACTCATATAAGCCGTGCCGGAGAGAGCGGGATCAGCAATCCCGAAGGCGTTTTTGTAGATAGGGTTATTGGCAATATCTTCCCAGGTGGCAGGTGGCGTATCTACCTTGGTGGTGTTTATAACAATTCCCAACGTGCCGAGACGCGCAGCCGTGAAAGAACCGTCATAATCGTCAAAAGGATTGAGAAGTTCATCAAAAGCAGCAGGTTGATATTTTTCCAAAAGTCCCTCATTCTTCATTTGATAGAAATCAGGCACTTCACTTGTCCAGATAATGTCAGCCATAATGTGACCGCTTTGACGCTCGGCAGCGAGTTTTGCCATAATCTTGCCGGCACCCGCTGACTGATAATCTACATCAATATCAGGATATTTTTGCTTAAAGCCGTCAACAATACCGCCAATCAAGGATTCTTTCATTGAAGTGTAGATGAGCAGCTTATTTCCATCAGCATTTTGTGATTTACTTTGAGTTGATTGAGAATCATCACCGCAGCCGGTCAAAAACAACATTGACGCTGCCGTAAAGAGTGCTAAAAGTTTTTTCATGGGGAGACCTCCTCATATTAATTATAGGTATAGTTTCAGCACATTGCCAAGAGTTTGTCGCGCATTTCTTTGATAGGCTTATACATTGTCGCATAATCTGCCTCTTTCTTTGCACGGAGCATTTCAGTCATCTCGGCGAGAGGTTCATAAATTGGAGTAAGGGCGAGGTTGCCGATAACACCTTTGAGTGCATGTGCCGCCTCAAAAGCCTCTTCGATATTGCCGGCTGCAATGGAATCGCCCAGCGAATCAAAATGATTGTCGGAAAGTCCCATTTTGATCATCTTGAAGTAAAAGGCCTCCATATTCATGCAACGAGTCAAGCCTTCTTTGGTATCAACACCAAACTCTTGCAACTTTTCAATAGTTATCATCTGAAAATCACTCCAATTATCATTTGAAAAATATTTAATCCTCATAGAATTATACAACATACTCTAAATCAAGTAAAGCAATTTATACGACTCAACTTAAAAAATATGGTGGCGATAATTGCTATAATTACAATGATTAGGCGAAATGCAGGGGGGGTAAGATTTCACATTTTTGCTAAAAAATCTTGTAAATTCTTTGGCAAAAGAGTAAAATATATTCATCAAATTGAAAGGAGCTGCTTTTTTTTGAAAAAGATACTGATAGTTGATGATATGATGGTTTCTTTAATGATGACAGAAAACATTTTAGCAACGCAATATATTACAGTCTGTGCCAGCTCCGGTAAAGAAGCCATAGAGATGTATCGAAAAGAACGCCCCGATATGGTACTCTCTGATCTCAGAATGCCGGGAATGAGCGGCTATGAGCTTCAACTGACACTGCAGGAAGAATATCATACTATCATACCATTTATGTTTATGACTGCCGATCCCAACGAGGAGACCGAGAGCAAGGGATTTGACAATGGAGCAATGGACTTCATTCGCAAGCCGTTTCGTCCTGATGTCCTCCTTCGTCGCATTGCCAACATCTTGCAGACGGTGGAGCAGATCCAAATTCTGAAAAAAAATGCCGGTACTGACGCACTGACGGGTCTTTTAAATAAAGCCTCAAGCGAAGAAGAACTCAAGAATATCTGCAGAGCCTCAATGGGTGCCTTGATGATGATTGATCTGGACAGTTTCAAACTTGTCAACGATCTTCACGGGCACGCCATGGGTGATAAAATTTTGATCGCCTTTGCTGACATTATCAGAAGTGCCGTCCGTCCCAGCGATCTTTTGGGCAGAATGGGCGGTGATGAATTTATTGCCTTCTGCTATGGTCTTGATGATGAGGCTGTCGTATCTCACAAAGCTGAATTTATCAATGACAGATTAGTCGAAGCCGCCAAGAAGTTGATGGGCGAGGATATGAATATTCCGCTCGGTGCCTCAATAGGCTGTGTATTTGTTCCGGCTGAAGGTATAGTCTTTGAGGATCTCTACAAAAAGGCGGATAAAGCCCTCTATAATGTCAAGCAGCATGGAAAACACGGCTACAGCATTTACAGGCAGAATCAACAGATAAATGATATGGAGATTGCTGACGTCACCAACCTCTCAAATATAAAACTCATTCTTGAAGAGCGCAATCAGAAGGAAGAGGCAACTGTACTCGGATTGGAGAATTTCAGAGCAATATACAGATTTCTTCGACGTATCACCAGAGACGGCAGAATGAGTGATTGTATCCTGCTTGTGTCCTTATCACCCAAAGAAGATACTCAAGTCGTTGAGGAAGTGCCGAAGGTGAACGAAGAAATTCAATCAACAGAGGATTCATCAACATCAAAAATGAGCGAAGAGGAATTAATGTCTCAGGAGAAGACAAAAGTATTATCGGCGGAAATAAGCGAGGCCTTCTTGGAGGTACTCAAGTCTACATTGAGACGTAGCGATACGATCACTCAGAGCAGCAACAATCAATTTATAATTATACTTTACGACATACAGCTTGACAATGTTCACCTTGTCATTGAGAGAATTGATCGAAATTGGCAACACAGCAATTTCTATGATAAAGTAGATTATAATTATGAATATGATTTAATCAAGTCTTGAGATTGGCAGGGTAACAATGGCAGTGATCTAATAAATATTTTAAGTTGTCGAAGGCCTCGGCAATCTCTTTCGGCTTGACTTGATTTATACAATGAGCGGTCGGTTCCTTGCAGCCGCCATAGACAAGTGCGGTCTTACATTCTCCGAGGGCGTGAACAGGTCTCAAGACAACCGCCCTCGCTTGCCAAGGTGAAAATCTGTAATATTCATTGAAGACGCCCGGCACCATACTATCTTTATCTTTAGGCTGGCGGTAGACGGTGATGATAGGAGTATTCAACGCCGCCGCCATATGCATAACGCCGGTATCATTGCCGATGAACATATCAGATAACGAAATGACGGCTATTGTCTCGCGGAGGGTGGTTTTCTCCACAAGGTTGTGTACACATTTTTCAGGCAAGGATTTTTGGATCATTCGGGCATCTTCCGCCTCAGCTTTACCACCGATTATCACAAAACAAACTTTTTCCTTTGTGTGTTCAATGATCATTTTAAACGCCTTGATATAACCTTCAACGGAATACTTGCGACTGTCACCGCCGGCACCTATCCCCACAACGATTTTGATATAATCTGAATTTATACCGTTGAGTAAACCTCTTGCATTTTGAATATCCTCAAAATTATACCACAACTCCATATTTTTGGAACGGACAGGCAATCCCACCGCCTCAAGAACATACAAATGCTTTTCAACCTCGTGCAGCATATCTTTTGGATTTATAACGGGCTTGGTGAGGAAGAGATAGTTGGGGTCTTGATTTTTGGGCGGCAATTTGTCGAAGTGCATTAACTCAATTTGATAGCCATAGCCAATTCGCTCCCTTGCCCCGCTCAAATATCCCATAAACAACGCCGGTAAATTTTCACTGCCCCATTGAACGCTGAAAGAGAGATCATAGCGATCCTGCCAAAAATGTTCCTCAGCAAATTTGGAAACGCGGGTAACCAATTCCAAAAAGTCACTTGAATTGAAGTTGTTGTCGAAGGCAATCACTTTGTTGACATAGGGGCACAATTCTGCCAGAGGATAGACGAGCTTGCTCACAACGAGAGTGATCCTCGCAAAAGGATAGTTCAACCTCAATTCCCGAATGAAACCGCTTGTCAAAACAAAATCACCAATGGCGTCAAGCCTCATCACCAAGATATTTTTGACGCCCGCCTTTTGGACTTCACGGAAACCTGTTTTTTGGAAGGCAGATTCCAACTGATTGAAAAAATTTGCTAAGTCAAAATTTCTGCTTTCTCTTGTACGTTCTATCACATTTTTGATTGATTGCTTAATAATAATATTTTTTTCTTCCATTACAACCACCGATCAATTAAATTTGATATAATTCTAGCAACTGAATATCTAACTGTCAACAATTTTTGCCATATGAGGTGAAATATTTGGATATATCAACCTTTTTGTACTTCCTGCTCACTTCCGTATTGCTGACGCTGGCACCGGGGCCGGATATATTGTATTTACTTGCAAAAAGCCTTGCAGACGGAGCTAAGAGCGGTATAGTGTTGGCTTGCGGCTTGGTGAGCGGTATATTCTTTCACACTCTCCTGGTGATGCTGGGCGTTGCCGCTCTGATACAGAGTTCACCAATGGCGTTGACCTTGCTAAAATACTTCGGTGCGGCTTATCTGCTGTTCCTTGCCTTCGGGGCTTTCAAGTCTTCGGGAGAGATGAAACTGGGTAAGGCGGACACTACAATCTCATATAAAGCACTTTACCGGCGCGGCGTATTAATGAATGTACTTAATCCTAAAGTGCTGCTGTTCTTTTTGGCATTCTTGCCACAATTCATCAATATCTCAGAAACCTCAGCAAGTCTGCAGATTGCACTTTTAGGCTTGACGTTCGCGATACAGGGACTTGTAATTTTTTCGCTGGTGGCAGTTTGTGCGGATCGCCTCCGCAAAGTCATACTTGGTAATAAAAACCTCGGCAAATTTTTTGGTATAGTTGAAGGTGCAGTGTTATCTCTGATTGCTATTGGACTGATTGTATCTTGATGAAGTTTTTTGCGAGTTTTGCAATCAAAAACGATACCCTGCGCGAGTATCGTCGTCTGTCAAACTTTTCTGATATAGTGCTTGAATGTAAAGCCTTCACGTTGATCAGCAAAATCACAGGCAAATCCTCCATAGTCGTTGAAGTCAATCAAGAAAGTATCTGCCTTCCTTGTATCATCGACAACAGTTAAATATATCTCCGAAGTGTAGGGAATCAGTTGGCGGTAAACTTCACCGCCGCCGATCACAAATATTGCATCAGATCGTTGCTTTTTAAGCAATTCGTAAAGAGTGTCAAGGTCGTTGGCAACCTCCACACCGTCAATATTTGTCAAACTCTTCGACAAGACTATATTGCGACGATTATCCAACGGCCTGCCTATTGATTCAAAGGTTTTGCGTCCCATAATGATTGTATTATTCAGCGTCAACTCACGAAATCGCCTTAAATCCTCGTCAATATGAAAGAGCAGCTCACCGTTGAGACCAAGTCCAAAATTTTTGTCAACACAAGCAATCATCTTCAAGTCAAAGTCAACGAGACAGCCGTCCGTCTTGATTACACTGTCGCCATGCAGAGGATAAGCCTTGCCGCTGACCTCACTGAACGGAATCAGCACAAAGTCACGCTCAAACATATACGGGTGAGGCAGTTTAAGGCGTTCGCTATTCATCGTGAGGCCGTCAATGCTTAATATATCAATGTCAATAGTCCTTGCGCCCCAGTGTTCATTGCGGACGCGTCCGAGTTTGTATTCAATATCTTGTAAAGCGTCAAGGAGGGGCAAGGGTTGAAGGTTAGTTTTGATTTTAACGGCAGCATTGATGAAGTTGGGCTGGTTAGTCACACCCCAGGGCTCAGTCTCATAGAAATGCGAAACTTTTAATAAATTTACTCCGTCAACACGCGAGATCATCTCAACGGCTTGACGGAGATTTTTTCTTTTATCGCCAAGATTGGCTCCAAGTCCCAAGTAACAGATCATCATTTCAGATTAGAATATACCAACTTCGCCATAGTCTCAACGGCCTCAGGATAGCGAAGACCCGGACTCAGCAGGAATAAATCCTGTGGCAGATAGTAAATATTGCCGTTCTTGATAGCTTTGATTGATTGCCAGGCAGGGTTGGTGTCAATGTTGTGCTGCATATTTGCCTTGATCTCCTCGATCTTACCCATTGAAGTCACAAAGATTATCTCAGGATTCTGCTCTGCAAGAGTCTCAAGACTATAAGGTGCGGCATCAGGATTGCCTTCAAGCGGCGTCATACCCGCGGCAACATTCTCCCAGCCGAACATCTTGACAATGCTGCCGGCGATACTGCCATCAAGCTGGACACTCAAACCCTGTGCCGTGCTGTGGAGGATTGCCACTCTGTGCTTATCCTTGGGCATCTTGTCAATGGTTGCCTTTATCTTGCTGTCCATCTCCTCAATGAGTTGCTTGCTCTTGTCAGGGTTCTCTGTCAGCTCGCCAAAGATGGTAATTTCATTCTTCACCTTGTCGTAGCTCTTCATATCCAGCACAAGGGCAAGGATATTATTCTCGGAGAGAATGTCAAGCAGTTTTTCATTCATACCCTTGTTGATTATGACAAGATCCGGCTTGCAAAGAATGATTTTTTCGGGATTGACGGCGTAAACCTGCCCTATGCTAGTTATATCCTTCGCCCAATCGGGCATTTGTGTTTTGGAATCGGGACGACCGACAACAGTGCCGCCGACGGCGTGGAGCGGCTCCAAGAATGAGGCGGACGTAACGACTATACGCTCCGGCTTTTTCTCAAAGACAACATCACGACCGGCATCATCAGTGATGAAGTTGAATATCTCACGTTTGGTGACAGTCTCATTAGCCGCCTCTTCACAACCGGCAATGAACAAAGTCAACATCAAAACTAATATAAGTGCAATCTTTCTCTTCACAATGTATACCCCTCTACTTCAAAGGTTACTTCCTCTCAAGTTTTCTCCTGGTCATCTCTTGAACGAGCTCAACCGCCCCTCTGCCAAGTCCTGTTTCACGAGAAATATCCTCAACACTCATACCGTCAAGCAGCATATCTTTGATTTTAGCTGAATTGTTGAGTGAGACTTTCTCCGGCTCTTTCGTTGATGTTCTGCCGGATTCGACTGTTGAAGTGGGTCTCGTCCTCTTGTTCTCGATCTTTACCGGCTCAGGTGAGTTGACTATAGTGGCACCGCGATTGGCATGAGACGACACAACAACAGGCCGTCTATCCGGCACGGCAGGAGGTCTGACTTCTGCTTTTGTCTCGGTTGCGGATTTTTCCATTGACTTTTCAAGCACTGCGGCAAAGTCCTTCGGTTCCGCCTTTGCTGATTCGGCACTGACTTTTTCCAGTGCCTTTTTCATTTCCTCCCTGCTCATCTTTTTGGGTTTCGAGGTCTCTGCAGGAGTTGAGGGCTGCTTGTCCTTTGTCGGCTCTGCTGCATTTGAAGTGCCCGCCTTAGGCGCAGCGGGTTCGGACGTTCCCTTGCGGCTGGAAAGCATTGGCGGCGGTGATATAGGGGAGGGTACATTCGATAAAGGTGGTGTCATCAATGGCGGCGTCATCATTGAGGACATCATCGACGGCGTCATCAGCGGCGGTGTGGTATTCATCGGTGACATTGACATCATTGAGGATTGCATAGGCATTTGAAGTGGCACTTGCATAGTCATTGAGATTCTCTTCTCCGCTGCCTCCAGTTTTCTTTGAAGTTCTTCAACCGTATCACTTGCTTCTTCAAGTTTTGTCAAAAGATCTCTAATCTCCGTTGATTGTCCTTCGCTCCGTTTTAGGAGTTTCTTTAGTTCTGCAACGCGCCCTTCCAATATTGTTCGATTCTTTTCCGAATCATCAAGTAAATCTTCCAAGCCGGATACTTGATTTTCCATTTTGCTGATAACTTCGTTTGCCGTCTTCTCAAGTTCCTGCTTGAGTTTGCCGGTAGTCTCTTCAACTTCGCGTCTCTCTTCGACTTTCTGCTGGCGTTTCTTGCCTTGATTCCAGACAACAAAGATCATCACAGCACCGATTGCTATCAGCAGCGTCATAACTTCTGTAATCATATCTTATTTGCCACAACCATTACAATGAAATATCAAGGCGGCGTCCGCGAGAGGGATCAATCGCAAACTTCTCTTTAGGCTGATTTTGTTGAGGATTGCGTCCCTTTGCATTTCTTTGATACCCGCCGCCTCTGCCTTGACGTTCGGGATCATCTTTGATCTTCCCGCCCTCAGGATTATCTTTATTTTGAACTTGCTTCTGCTTGAGTTCATCTTCTCGCTTTTGCTTTAATGCCTCAAAGTCCTGCTGCAAGTTAGTGGCGTGATTGAGATTATGCTGCACATTGCTTGCCTCGTTGGCAGTCGGATAGACCATTTGCATACTCACAGGCGTAATATCCATTACAGACACCTCCAATATTAATGTTAGTTTATTATATATTCTAATGATACCGGTGTCAAATCAATTTGTTATCTTTGAGGAATTGACAGAAGGCACGAAAGATTATCAACGCCGACGCAGCACCGGGATCCTCAAATCCTATACTCCGCTCTCCGATAAGACTGGCACGCCCTCTCTTGGCGGCGATGTTTTTGGTGAACTCCATACCTTCACGCGCCGCAGTCAAGGCCTCTTCCAAAACCTCATCAAGCGGCTTGTCCTCATTTTGAGCAGCTAGGAGGGTATCATATATCGGAATGAGAGTATCAAGCATTGTCTTGTCGCCCTTCTTGGCGTGGCCTCGACGCTCAATACCGGTAATCATTGCCTCAAAGAACTTCTGCAAAGACTTTACGTCAAGTTTGGAAGTCTCGTCTAAAGTCTTGGAGGCCTCAACAAACCCCGTGCCGTAGAGCGGACCGGCAGCTCCCCCGACATTCATTATGACAGCCTGTCCGACGGCATTGCACAACACACCGGCATCTAAACCATTATCATCAAGCTCATCAACAGCCTCCAAAACTGCCGCCGCACCGCGTGCCATATTCAAGCCGTGATCTCCGTCGCCGGTCTTGGTATCCAGCATAGTCAGGTAATTCTTCTCAGCTATCACAGCATTGGCAATACTCTTCACCGCGTCCTTCATCATTCCGCTTTCCTCCTCTTCTCTATTCCAACTTTTATTATCTTTATTATATTCTATGGCAAATACTGATATTCCTGCACAGAAAATACTTCTATCCTCTGTTTCTTTGCCAAACTCTTGAAAT
>CAJODU010000032.1 GCA_905233325.1 uncultured Selenomonadaceae bacterium | reverse complement strand
AAACAGAGAAATATAGTTGAGCGATTCTTTGGTAAAATCAAACAATATCGTCATATAGCCACCCGCTACGATAAATTGTCGATTTGCTTTTGGAATTTCGTAGTGTTAGCAGCGATCAAAATTCAACTAAAATGACTTTACCAACACGCCCTAGATATTCTCTCACGCCTTTGGGCTTGGAGTTGATCCCAGCTCTCAATGAACTTTATCAGTGGGGCTATAATCATATGCTCAACTTTTCAACCGATCAAAATTGAATTTTCAAGGGCAATATATCGGAGAAATTGTGAAGTCTTGTCCCAATTTTATATTTCGATGTGTAATTGAAAATATATCAGAAGAAATTATATCCAACGAAAGTTTTTGTTGATATACTTTAAAAATATTGCTTCGTTCGTAAATGGCTTGGCTTGTTATGTATCGGGTTATTTTGGTTATTAGAGGTGATTTTTTAATCTCTTTGATGAGTTCACGTCCACGCTGATTAAATGACAAAATTCTCGCATAGTGCGTCTCATCAAAGATTTTTACTTGCTCTTTTGTCAAACCTGTCAGTAAATGTATTACTAATCTTTGTATTCTGGTTCTGGTATAACGTCGACTTACAATAAAATCTAAAAATTCATTAAAATTTTGAGTTGAGTGTATAGCATTTATCAGCCTGTTTTCTAACCCTTCGTTCATACCATAAATATTTTTCAACTCATTTACATTACTGCAAATGATCTTCGTGAGGAGCGGTCTGAACAGGTATTCAATGATAGGTAAATCGGCACTTTTTAGAGCGTATAGAGTTTTACTGTCTATATTTTTGGAAATATTCCCCCAATCAGGGCTTTTGGAGTAAAGTGCATTGCGAATAGATGTTGCACTGGATATACTTGAATGTAAGATTTTATCATTGTGTTGAGCTGCATTGCGAGGTATTAAAAGAGGCTCAATGTTTGTCGATTGTAAAGCTCTTAGATATTCTATCGCTAACATCACATTTGGAAGGCGTAAATATTTTTCAACTGTACCTGTTAAATTTGATAGTATTTGACAAACTGCATTTGCATAGGATATGCCGGTATTCAGCTTATCCTGCAGATAATTTTTAAAGTCTGTATCGTTCATTCGTTCGGCAGCTTGTTTTAATATTTCTATATCATTTAATTCTGAGCCGAATGCCAAAATATCAACTATACCTAAATTTTTCAGCAGGTTCACTCCACCGCGTGCAAAATCTTGAGCACTTCGCACGGCAGATGTAAAAGGCAATTCCAAAACTAAATCACAGCCACCATTGACCGCCAATGCTGCCCTGGTAAATTTGTTCAATATAGCAGGTTCGCCGCGCTGAGTGAAATTACCGCTCATTACTGCAACTATAGCTGCATTTTTTATACGTTTTCGAATTTGCTCAATTTGATAACGATGTCCATTATGAAACGGATTATATTCCGCAATAATTCCCACAACCATATCAAAAATCCCATTGAATTGATGAAGAATCAGGATCACTCTGCCAAACTTTGCCACTCAAAACATCAATACAGGAAATCCTACCCTTAGGCAGAAAAGAGCCGGTATCTATAATTGTAATGTGATTCTTCAAAAAGAGAGGATAATATTCATTAGTTTTATCCTGCAGCAAGTAGGAATTTGAAATATCAAAATAAGGCGTCGGTGTATGTCCAACTATGACTTCAGCCTTACCTGTATAATTCAAATAAAATTCTTCACGAATCCAAAGCAGATCATCTTCAACTTGATTTTCTAAAGATACATTCGGCTTTAGTCCGGCATGACAAAAGATATATTCCTTGCCATTTACAAAAAGCTGATGATACAACGGTCTTTGCTCGATAAACTCCAAAACTCTCTGTAAGGCATCAGGTTCTCGCTTGATCCAAGCATCAAGTTCCAATTTTGAATACTTGCCGCCATTCGGGAGCCAAATTCCGCCTTCTCTTTGATCAAGCAAGTAGTAGTATAACATCATTTGCTCATGATTGCCACGAAGAGCAATGACATTTTTCTTTTCACTCATTTCCATTGCCCAGCGAAGGCAGCGCATATTTTCTTCACCGCGATCAATATAATCACCCAACAAAATCAATAAATCCTGTTCAGGATCGAAATTGACCTTGTGAATCAACGATAATAATCGCGTAAAATGTCCGTGCATATCACCAATCGCCAAAATTCGCCGATATTCCATAATGCAAGCCTCACTTATTTATACAACTTGGATTATATATTTATTTTATCATTCAAAATTTAGATTGTAAATGTTTCAAATAAATATTATAATTAGAGAGAATTAATTTAGAGGAGGCGACGTAGTGAAAGTTGCTTTAATAACAGCAGCCCTGCTTACAACGAATTTGATAATGTATCCTGTATCGGTTGAGGCTGTATCTGATGATAATGAACTCTCGATAATGGCAGCGGAGCAAAGGAAAGACGATGATGCAAATGTGACTGTCCGAGAAGATGTAGAGGTTTTTGATAGTAATCCTGTCAAGACTTCCGTTAATGATGATGCCGCTCCTGTCAATAACAACGATATTGCAAGTGAAGTCGATTCAAATATCAATGTGGCTGCTGATCCTGTACCGATTGACACGTCTATCACCGAAAATGTAAATAATAATGAAAATCTGCAAGATAGTGCAAATCCTATAGTTACCTATGCTAACTTTGAAGAAGCCGCCAGAAAAGTGGGATATATTCCGCTTTACATTCCAAAAAAATCCGGCTTTGCTATGAATTATATTGCGGTGATAGGCGGCAACATAGTAGAAATTCGTTATGGCAAGCGATGGGAACCGACAGTTACCCTTTCTGTCAGAACTTATAAGCGTTCACCAAATGAGGAGCTCAAAGATATTAGCGGTGTCCAAGGTGTCAAATGGAAGGTTGATTTGAGTTCCGGCATGACTATCTATATCGCAAGAGTCAACAACACCACTAATGCTGCGGCTTGGTCAATCGGGCAATATACTTTTGCTGCTATGGCGGAGAATATGTCCTTCGCCGCATTCCACGCCTTCATTGTTGAGGAACTCGTCGATCTCTGTAATCACTATTTTATCAATATTTAGTAAATTGATTTGAATATTGTGGCAGGAGATATAACAATGCTTAGAGATATAGAGAAAGAAAATCTTGAGATTGGTATGTATATAAGAGTTTTGGTTAGGCTTTTTGATAAAAATGATATGAATGATTTGCTGTCTGCCCTTGACGGTCAGGATTTTTATATTAAGAGGGTAAAATACAAGGAAAAGATTGACGAGAAAACAATTTTATTAATCTACTATGCACCTAATACATATCAAGTTGGAAGGGTACGGGATTTTTTGAAACTTCTTGACAGAATCCATCAATACTTAGAAAAATCTTCAGGTTACCTCATTGATTTTATGACTACAAATAAAGGCAATTTAGATTATAGTATGATTGGCAGTAAGCATTATGTAAACGGTAAATTGACAGCTAATTATTACAGAGTATTTGATTCGTTACTTACAACTTTGACTTATTACAGTCAAGATGCTTTCGAGGCCGCCGAAAAATATAAATTTTTACGAGAATTTTTACCAAACTTTTAAAACGATTATCCTGTCAAAATTTTTTATAAATTCAATCGTCAGAGTAGTAACGAAGGAGTGTGAGCTGCTTTTGATAAGAAAATTCCTTTCAATGACAATGATGATATTGATTTTGATGATACATTCGATAACAATCACTCAAGCCGCCGCCATTAAACAAGGTGATAGCGGTGCAAGCGTTAAGAAATTGCAGAGAATTTTGATCTCCAAAGGCTACTTGAACGGTAAAATTGACGGTATATATGGTCTTGAAACAGTCAACGCAATTAAAAAATTTCAAGCCGCCTATGGTCTGGAGATTGACGGAATTTGTGGCGATGCTACATACAATTTATTGACAGCAGCTATTGATCACGTTGATGAGAGTGAAAGCGACGGCGGCGATCCAAATTACGCCATTAAATACGGTATGCACGGCGATGATGTAGCAGAGTTGCAGAATATATTAATTGCCCTCGGCTACATGAACGGTATGGCAGACGGTGTCTGTGGCACAGCAACAGTCAATGCGATCAAAATTTTTCAAGCGAGTCACGGACTTATAGCCGACGGTGTCTGCGGTACAGCTACATTCGACGCCATAAATATCGACGCTGAGGCCTTCATGGCGGGCGACAAGAGCGTTATGGTAAGCAGTCAATATACAAAGCAATCAATTCCAAATGATGATACTGCTGTTATTGGAAGTGTAATTAAATACGGAATGCACGGCGAAGGCGTTACCGATCTTCAAAATAAGTTGATTGCACGCGGATTTATGAGCGGTGAGGCTGATGGCATCTGCGGAAGTAATACCGTTGAGGCAATCAAGCGATTTCAAGCCAGTGAAGGACTTACTGCGGACGGCGTTGCCGGTGTTCTGACTCTCAGCCGTCTCAACAACAACATAGAGACTTTCAATCCAGGTGTCACCTATTCTGACGAAGGCAATTATCCTGATGAGATAAAAAAAGGCGGATATGCCGAAATAGGGAGCGTCATTAAGCCCGGTATGCACGGTGAGGGCGTTGCAGATGTTCAACAAAAGTTGATAAATCACGGATTTTTGACAGGTCACGCCGATGGAATATGCGGATCAAGGACAGTTGCCGCTATAAAAAAATTCCAGGCAAGCGTTGGACTAAAAGCCGACGGTGTTTGCGGACTTCAGACCTATGCAGCCCTTGAGGACGCTGACTATAATATCTCCGACACCAGTTGGGACGATGAGATAGAAGATATTCCGACGCTTGGGAAGAGCATATATGTTGAGGCCACGGCTTACAGTCCATTTGATCCGGGTGCCGGAACTCGTACCGCACGCGGCAATATCGTTCGTCGCGGAATTATAGCTGTCGATCCGCGATTCATTCCTCTTGGCACTCGCGTATATATTCCGGGTTACGGTGAGGCAATAGCTGACGACACCGGCGGTGCAATCATAGGCAACCGCATTGACATTGCCTTTGATACCTATGCTGAGGCGATGTCCTTCGGTCGACAGCACATAGAGATTTACATTTTAGATGATTAATATCATTTTGGGAGATGTGATCATATGAGTATATTGAAATTGAAACCGGCTTGTAAGGATTACATTTGGGGCGGTCACAGGTTGGTTGAAGAATATGGCGTTGATTATGAAGGACCTGTCCTTGCTGAGGCTTGGGAGTTGTCCTGCCACCCTGACGGAGCGTCAATCATTGTCAACGGTGAATATGCAGGAAAGACTCTCCGAGAATATCTTGATCTGGCAGGGCTTGAAATACTCGGTACTCATTGCCGCCGTTTTAGGGAGTTCCCGATTCTTGCAAAGTTCATTGATGCAAAAGATAACCTCTCCATTCAAGTTCACCCCAGCAATGCCTATGCACTTCAGCACGAAGGACAGTACGGAAAGACTGAAATGTGGTATATTATTGATGCGGAGCCTGGTGCATTCCTTTACTATGGTTTCAAGCGTGAGATCACTAAGGAAGAATTTGAGCAGCGTATCAAGGAAAACACTCTGCTTGAGGTACTCAATGCTGTAGAAGTCCACAAGGGCGATACTCTATTCATTGAGTCCGGCACCCTCCATGCAATCGGCAAAGGTATCCTGCTTGCGGAGATTCAGCAAAACTCTAACGTCACCTACAGAATTTACGATTATGGTCGTGTCGGAGCGGACGGCAAGAAGAGAGACCTGCATATTGAAAAAGCTCTCGCCGTCACTAACAGGATCCCTATAATACAAAGCGGCAGCGACTACCCTCACGTTGCAGATTGCGACTACTTCACCGTTGATAAACTCAACCTTGACGGTAAATTGACTTACCGCGTCCAAGGCACTGTCTATGACACCTCTTTCCTGTCGATTCTGATTCTTGACGGGCAGGGTATTATCAGCAACAAAGGTGAGAAAGTCAGCTACAAGAAGGGCGATTCCCTCTTCCTGCCCGCTAATTCCGGCGATTGGCAGATTGAGGGTACTTGTGATGCACTCTTGACAACGATCCGCGAAAAGGCTAATCCCATTCGTGTCGGCGTCAATATCGGCTCATCAGAAATACAAATGGGTATAGTCAACGAGCAGAATGAGCTTTTGGACGTGAAGAAATACCCTACAAATCCCAAGAGACCCTCAACTGAGATCATTGAGGAGACCGCGCAGAGTATACTTGACTTGCTCGCAGACAACAAAATACCGCTTGAGCAATGTGTCGGCGTCGGTGTCGGCGTCCCTGGAACGATTGACAAGCGGCAGGGTAAGGTAATATATTCAAACAATATTCGCTGGGAAGATGTCTCCCTTGCAAAGAGTCTCGGCGAGGTGATCCCTTGTCCGGTGAGAATTGCCAATGATGCTGACTGTGCGGCACTTGGTGAGGCGATTGCCGGTGCAGGTAAGCACTATAGTGATGTGGTGATGTTCACGCTTGGAAACGGCGTCGGCGGTGGTGTTATCCTCAACGGTGAAGTCTTTGAAGGCGGCGTGATGGGCGGTGCCGAGATAGGTCACCAAGTTATTCGCGTTAATGGCAGACTCTGTACTTGCGGTCGAAAGGGCTGTCTTGAGGCTTATGTTTCAGTGCCGGCGTTGATTCGTGCTGCCAGTCAAGCAGCAGGCAAGGAAATGTCCCTTGAAAATATCTTCCGCAAGGCGGAGCAGGGTGATATTGATATGACTGAGGTCGTTGAGCAGTATACATTGATGCTCGGTCAAGGTATAGTCAACATTGTCAATATGTTTCGTCCGCAGTTGATCTTGATAGGCGGTGCAATGTCAACTTATGCCGACAAACTCATTGAGCCGATCAAGGATATGATGAAGGAAGATTGCTTTGGCGGAATGACTTCGCTGGTGCCAGAGATTGCCATTGCGGAACTTGGCAGCAGTGCCGGAATGATAGGTGCAGCTAATTTGTAATGATAGTTGACTTATATCTTGAAAAGTGATAAACTTTTGCATTGAAGGAATGTTAGGCAATCGCGGTCTTGACAAGACTGAGGAAAGTCCGGACACCGCAGAGCAGCGTGACGGGTAACGCCCGCCCGAAGTAATTCGCGAGATAGTGTCATAGAAACGGAAACCGCCTGCAAATTAAGGGTATATTTACCATGTATAAAGTGGTTCCTCGTCGTAATGTCCCCGTGATACATCACGGCAAGCGTACGCAAATATTCGTAATAGTAACTTGATTAAAGAAATTACGAACAAACAACATCTTCTATCAATATATCCTGAATATTTCAGCAGGTAAGGGTGGAAAGGCGAGGTAAGAGCTCACCAGCCAGGTGGTAACATCTGGGCTTGATAAACCTCACGCGGTGCAATGCCAGATAGGTTCGTGTTGACCTTGCTCGGAGAGCGAACGGGTTGGCAGCTAGAGTTGGTTGGTAACAATCAATCCAGATAAATGATTGCCCTCGACAGAATCCGGCTTATCGACATTCCTTTTTTATTTTGTGCTTTTTTACCGTATGATTTAATTTGATTTTATGCAAAACTCTTAGAACGTACTGCTCCATGTCAGCCAACTGTAAATACTGAAAATCGTCAGGATAATTATTTCACAAATTAATACAGGTTTCAAAGTGCTGAATATGTCCGTTTTGAAATAATCAATAGTAATAATGAGGCAAAAGTGAGTAGGAGTAAGCATTTGACCGGCGACACCGAAGGCCATAGCCACACCTGCCAAATCAAGATTGCCTGTACCCATCGCCGCAACGATAGGCATAACTATTGCAACATGTCCTTGACTCATTCCCGTCAGAATCCCGATTATCAATGACACGCAGGCAATAATCACCGGCACGGAGAGCGGTGAATTTTGGAAGGCAGCAACTATCTCATGGAGTACGTCCGTCACCGTCAACATCTCAACGAAGTAGAGTATACAGGCGATATTTACCACCATTTTCCAGTCAAAGGCACCGATAAATATATCCTTTGCACTGACGAATCGACGAACAATCATCAATACAAAGAACATTGCTGTGACGACAATAGCTGTCGCTGTTGAGGCGTTGAATCCGCCGAGGACTACTATGGAGAATATCGACACGATTGACCCGATAGCGATTATCAAGCCATTATTTTCATGTTTGATCTCTGCCGCTGTCTCCTTTAATTTTGCCTCGCCTTTAATTTTGATGGGTCGAATCAATACAAACCAGCCGACACTGAATGCAAGCACCGTCACCCAAGATAAATGGCGCAGGAAATCACCGAAAGTTACACCGGCAATAGAACAAGCCATTATCATACCCGGAATTATGGGACTGGAAAATTCAAACAGGTGGCGGAACCAAAAATTGATAGCCGCCTTGTGAGCGGCTGTGATTGATAAATCCTCGCTGAGTTCCTCAACAATTGGTGCGGAAAACCTTGCACCGCCAACTGAAGGCAATAATCCCAAGAAGGCGGGCATTGTTGCAAGCAGGACTTTGACGCTTGAAAATATCCTTCGCAATGCTTTAACCATGTCAGTCAATGCTCCGCTCATTCGCAGCTCAATCTCAAGGCACATCACAAAATATAGTGCAAGGATTATATCATAAGTTCTGTATTGCGAAAATGTCGACACCAATGCTGTCATAAGATCAGCAGGATCGCTTGAGCGTACCAGCCAAATAAATAGACCGCCAAAGAGCATACAAGTGCCAATTTGCAGTTTTTTCCTCAACAGAAGTATAATTATCAAAAGTGCTATCGCAAGCAACAAGAATATATTCAAAATGATTCTCCATTCTTTTTTCTGTACATTCTCTTCATTTATGAGCAAATTCTATGTTAAAAGAAAATGCTTGTCAAGAATTTTCACAAAAAATAAAAAATGCACAACTTTTAATGCAGCAGAATTTCAAATGTGCTATAATGTATTTGAATATATACTTTGATAGGGGTGATAAGAGTACAATGTTTTTGGAAGAGAGACAAGAAAAAATTCTGGAGATTTTAGCGGAAAATGGCAAAGTATTAGTCAAAGAACTTGCTGAAAAATTTGGTGTAACTGAGGATTCAATCAGAAAAGATTTAGGCACACTTGAGCAAGATGGGAAGTTGAAACGCACATACGGCGGTGCAGTTGCCATCAGAGAAAAAATCCACGTTGCAGAGGCAAATAAACGGCGGACTCTTGATGTAGAGGCTAAACGAAAGATCGCCACAATTGCCTTCAAGCTCATCAATCCACAAGATATGGTTTTTCTTGACGTATCCACAATCAATATTGCCCTTGCTGACTTAATGTCAAAATCAACCAATGAATACAAGGTTGTCACAAATATGATTGACATTATAAGTATTTTAGCAGTCAATCCCAAAATAGACGTTATTTGTGTTGGCGGAAAGATTAACAAAAGTCGCGACGGCTTTTGCGGCGGTATGGCTTATGACTATGTTTCACGCCTCAAGCCTGATATTGCCTTTATCGGTGCGGTTGGCGTGGACGTCAAAGAGAACAGTGCCTCAACCTATAATATTGATGAAGGTCATACAAAGACTAAGCTCATTTCTGTCAGCAAGCGAACTTATATAGTTGCTCAAATGAGTAAGTTCAGCACGGACGGCAATTATACTTTTACAACACTTGATACACTCAGCGGCGTTATAACTGACACCAAGCCCAAAGATGATATTTGCAAGACGGCAGAGGAGTCGGGAATCAATATTATTTGTAACTAACTTGATATGATTGGTAAGTAAGATGAAAAGATTATTACTGGTTTACAATCCCGTTTCAGGGCACGCAGCTTTTAAATCAAAACTTGACAGCATTGTAGAGGCCTTTCAGCGACGAGGTATATTATTAACAATGTATCGTACGCGAAAGAATGATCACTTTGATTTTGTTAAATTCGTTACTGAAAGTCATGCTGACGGAATAATAGCTGCCGGTGGTGACGGCACTCTTCACGCAGTCGTCAACTGGATTCTTAATTCAAAGATTGAGCTTCCTGTCGGCATTATTGGCAGCGGCACTTCTAATGATTTTGCAAGCTATCTTGGAATCAATGCTAATCTTGAGGCTTATTTTGACAGAATCACCGCCGGAAATACTCGCAAGGTTGATGTTGGTTTTGTTAATGGTGACAAATATTTTATTAATGTCGCAAGTGCAGGATCTTTCACGGCAATCGCCCACGAAGTCAACGTCAAACTAAAAAATACCTTTGGCAAGTTGGCATATTATATCCAAGGTATAGGTGAACTTCCAAAATTTAAGGCTGTCAAAATTCAAGTATATGCTGATGAAGTGAATTTTGAGCTTGACGCTTTCTTGTTCATCGTTTTAAATAGTGGTGCTGTTGCCGGTATGAATAAGATCGCTGATTTTGCCAAGATTGATGACGGCAAATTAGATTTTATTGCTGTCAAAAAGTGCAGTCCGCGCAGATTGATGAAAATATTCAGAAGTATACTGTCCGGCAAAGGTATTGATTTAAGCAATGAAGATATTTTCCATCTTCAATCTTCAAAATTTAATATATCTTCCACTTCGGATTTGATGAGTGATATTGACGGTGAGATTGGCTCACCACTGCCCATTGTAATTGAGACCATTCCAAAAATTTTAGATTTTTTTGTATGAGGTGACTTATTGTATGCAAATATGGAAAAATTTTTTAATGTTCATATCAATTATGATGTTGTTATTTTTTATGGCAAATAAAACTTTTGCGGCAGCACCGGACATTTCTGCAGGTTCCACGCAATTTGATCCTTTTAATATGTGCTATATTCTGCGCGATAATGTGAAAGTTGTCCACCAAGGCAGAACAATAACCGCAAATAGAGCCGTTGCTAAAATAACCTCACAAAAGGTATGGGCAAGCGGCAAGGTAACCCTTATTCAAGAGGGTCTCACATTCAAATGCGACAAAGTTTTTGTTAAAGGTCTGGAAAGAATTGCAGAGATTATTGGCAATCTTGAATTTGTACAGGACGGAGCTATCAAAATAACCGCTGATGTCGGGACTTTCTCTTGGAGCAGTAAAGAGGCCGATTTTTACGGTAATGTTAAAATCAATATTGATAAATCCTCCAAGGTGGAACTCGACAACAAACTCAATGTCAAAAAGAAGAAAATCAACGGTATCTACGCTCACGTTAAATATGATGTCATCAACAACAAAATAATAGCCCTCGACAAGAAGTTTGATTCCATTCCTAAAGCAGAATTTTCCGAACCTGATCCAATCGAAAGCAAATGATATTTAGAGTTTAAAAAAATATTCATTAATTTAATTTACTTCGTTAGCTGTCAACAGTGCCTCTATCTTTATATCGCTCTTAATATTCAAGTCAAAAAATTCACCCTTAGTTGTTTGAACAATCGGCATTGAAGTTATCCTGCTCTCGTTGATATAGACAATTTTGGCACGCTGACCATTGGAGAGACCGACCCAGTTGCCTTGGAGAGAGTGGCAGAGGTTGCTGATAAAGAGTATACTGTATTTTGTATCGAGCTTGCCCTTTAGAACGTCATCATATAAAATTTTGAAGACGTCAAATGGTGAGTTTCTTTTTGCATAGGAGCGATTTGCTGCCATTGCGTCATAAATATCGAGAATAGCTGCAATTTTGGCATAATCACAAATAGCATCTTCCTTGAGGCGATTTGGATAGCCGCTGCCGTCACAACGTTCATGATATTGAAGAATAGCTAAAAGGACGTCATTATATTTCTTGAGTTCCGTCAATTTGAGCATATCATAACCATAGCCCGGGTGATTCTTGATTTTTTCCAATTCTTCGGGATCAAGTTTGCCTGTCTTATCGAGAATATCTCTGGGCACTTTCATTTTACCTACATTGCAAAGCAGACCTGCCATCACGAGTTCACGAGTCTTTTCCCAAGGAGACCTCATCCATTTAGCCATAAGACCGGCGAGAATACCGACATTAGTGGCATGATGAATGATATAATCGCCATCGCGCGTCATATTGTGAATTTGAGAGACGGCAGTTGCTCCATCGCAGAGTTCTTTGATGTTGTCCTGACTGATAACCTCTTCGAGATCAGCGAGTTCAAGCACATTTTCTCTGCCAAGTTTGTAGTAGATATTTTGAACACGACTGTAGGTTTTTTTGTAACGTTCAACGTAGTCACCGTCAAGAAGATACTCGTTACCGACCAAATCAGTATGGATTTCCTCTTCAGGCACATCAATATAAACAGAAAAAACATTCTTGCCGCTGAGAGATTGAATCATATCTGCTGTAAGTGTCACACCACTCTTGATAATGACTTTCCCGTCTAAATCAAGAACGTTTCTGCCGACCTTCATGCCGGTACGCAGCGTATCAACATTATGTGCTCGTAACATTTTATCGCCTGCCTTGCCAAGTAATTTATTTTATTTATATTCTGCAAAAATTTTTACTCTCCTGCTAATTTAACATATCAAATTAAATATATTGCAACAATCTTTACAAAAAGCTCAATAGATAATATAATGGCAGAAAATGATATACAAGTTGCTGATTGATATGAGTAAGAAACGAGAATATTATTTGGTTGACGGGTACAATTTGATTCACGCTTGGCAAGAACTCAAGAATGAAGATTTTGCCGCTGCCCGCGACCACTTAATCCATATTTTAATTGAGTATGGTGCTTATGAAAAGTTGGATATAACATTGGTATTTGATGCCGGATCAACTGAAGAGGAAGAACATGCCGAAAAATATGGCGATCATTTTACTGTTATCTACACCGCACCGAATGATACGGCTGATAATGTCATTGAGCGGCTTGTTTATGAACTCGTCAAACAGCGCAGAGAAATTCACGTTGTCAGTTCAGACGCGATTATAGAAACTGTTATTCTTGGTGCCGGTGCATATCGCCACCCCTCCAGAGAATTTTATCGTGCCGTCAAACGTGCCAAGCAACACCTGCGCAAGGAATATCTGAGCAGTGTAACTCTGCCGCTTGTTCGCAGTGAGGTTGGTGATAGACTTGACGATAATGTATTTGCAAAACTTGAAGAACTTAGACGAAAGAAATAAATAGTTTGACTTTACATAAATTATGAAGTATAATTTGAATATGAATTGCAGGATTTTAAATTAATTTGTAGAATTTAAAATATTTTTGTATTAATGATAAGTAAGTGAGGATTTGACGGAAGTGGGTAATGACAAAATATGGAAATGGAATGTATTAACGAGTACGAAAAATTTGAGTCGTTGACTGATGAAGAATTGATTGCCGAAATCAAGAAAAATACGAACAGCATCGCACTCGATTATTTGATACACCGTTACAGGAGTTTTGTCAGAGCGAAGGCACGTTCATATTTTCTAATCGGAGCTGACAGAGAGGATATTATCCAAGAAGGAATGATAGGCTTTTATAAAGCTGTACGCGATTTTAAGAGTGATAAACTGTCTTCATTTCACGCTTTCGCTGAACTTTGTGTCACTCGACAAATAATTACTGCGATAAAAACCGCTACGCGTCAAAAACATATTCCATTAAATTCATATATTTCATTGAATAAGCCGATTTATGACGAAGATTCAGATCGTACCCTTTTGGACGTGCTTTCCGGCGTTAAGGTTGCCGATCCTGAAGAGTTGGTTATAAGTCGTGAAGAATTTTTGACTATTGAGAAAAAAATGGAAGAAATTTTGAGCGATCTTGAATGGCAGGTTTTAATGGCCTATCTTGACGGTAAATCTTATCAAGAAATTGCTCATGGTTTAAATCGTCATGTTAAATCAATTGACAATGCCCTTCAAAGAGTTAAGCGAAAACTTGAAAAATATGTTGCAAGTCGGGGAGAATCTATAGACATCAGCACAGTTTATCGTGGATTATCTTCTATTGATCGCCATATTAAAAGTCATTCTGACAGAATTGCAGTTAAAAGTTGAGCATTGATTATCATTTTCAGCCATCTAAAAAAATAATTGACTAAATGGGAAAAAAAGTATAACATATAGAGCATGGAATAAAAATGCTCTTTTTATTTTAAATTTTTTGGAGGCTGAGCTTATTGATAGATATTAAAAGCAATTTGCAAATTGTCAAAGAAGAAATTGCTCAAGCTCTTAAGCGACGACGAACGCAATTTGACAGCGATGATGTCACATTGATCGCCGTCACAAAGAATCATGACGTAACGATGATGAGAGAAGCAATTGATTTAGGCATTGACGAAATTGGTGAAAATCGAATCCAAGAGGCAAGTGAAAAATTTACTACTCTTGATCGAAAAGTGAAGTGGCATTTGATTGGTCACTTGCAAACCAACAAAGTTAAGTCTGCTGTCAAGATGTTTGATCTAATTCATTCTATAGACAGTATACATCTTGCATCAACGGTTGATAGGGCTGCCAAATTAATCAATAAAGTCCAAGATATTCTGATACAAGTCAATCTTGCCAAGGAAGAAAGCAAGACGGGTATTGAAATAGAGAAACTTGATGAATTGATAGAAAAAGTTGAAGAATGTGAGAATCTGAAATTGTGCGGGCTGATGATGATAGCACCAAATTATGAAAATGTTGAACAATGCCGCCCTCTCTTTCGTCAGATGTATGAAATTTTTCAACAGTTGAAAGGCAGAAATTTAAATAAAGCCGAAATAAAATATTTGTCCATGGGTATGACGCACGACTACAAGATTGCCATAGAAGAAGGTGCAAATGTAGTTAGAGTTGGAACCGCAATATTTGGGCAACGGAATTATGATTAAAGGAAGTGCAGAAAAATTCTGTATTAGATTGGAGACAAAGATATGGGAATAATTGACAAACTTTCTGGAAAACTTGGATTAATGGGAGGTGAAGAAGAGGAAGAGAGGGAAATGTATGCTGAAGAAAAGGTAGAATCCAAGCCGCCGGAAAAGAAGCCTGAGCCTACAGTGAGACCTGCCTTTGGTGCTATTGATCCCTCAATCACACCACAAATAGAAAACTTTGTAGGACATAATGTGGTTGACTTTAACTCTGAAATGGCAGCAAGAAAGTCCAATATGCCTTTGAATAAAGCTAAAATCAACACAATCAGACCTAAGACTTTCGATCATGCACAAGAAGTTGCGATCAGTCTTAGGAACAAAATACCGGTTATTATCAACTTTGAGGAGACTGACACGGAAACCGCAAAAAGAATCATTGATTTTATTAGTGGTACAATCTACGCTCTCAATGGAGAGATCAAAAAAGTCAGTCAAAACGTCTTTGTCTGTGCTCCAAGCAATGTGACGGTTACCTACACCGAAGAAGAAAAGAAAGTAACCGGTGATATTCCTTGGCTGACGAAATGATCCAAAAATTATTTAAATAGATATAAATCAAATTCAAAAATAACAAATTATTAAATTCTATATGAGTTAAATATATAAATAATGTATTATTGAAATTGATGTGAATTAAATGCAAAAAGAAACATATAATGTATTTGGAATGAGCTGTTCTGCCTGTTCTGCACGAGTTGAGAAGGCAGTAGCTGAGATTGTTGGCGCTGATAATGTCAGCGTTAATTTATTAACTAATTCTATGCAGATTAAACGCGATGACAGCATAACGAGCGATCAAATTATCAAGGCAGTTGTTGATGCAGGGTACAGTGCCTCAATCAAGAATAACACGAGTATAAAGACAATAGCAAATCAAACACCTGCTCCCACCATTGAAGATGAGATTGCAAATATGGAGACGCGACTCAAGTGGTCAATAATCTTCCTAATACCTACAATGTATATTGCAATGCACTCAATGTTAGGTTTGCCGGGTAAAATATTTGACGGTGTGGAAAACTCTGTAACATTCGCCTTCTCGCAATTCTTGCTGATATTGCCAATAATGTACCTCAACCGCAAGTATTACATCAACGGCTTTAAGACATTATTGCAAGGTTCGCCGAATATGGACACCCTTGTCGGGCTTGGATCAATGGCAGCGGCGGTCTTTGGAGCATTTGCACTCTTCAGGATCGGTTACGGTCTTGGTCATAATGATCTTGCAATAGTTGAGGAGTACAGCCGTAATTTATATTTTGAATCGGCGGGAATGATTGTCACTTTAATCACCGTTGGAAAATACCTTGAGGCACGTGCTAAAGGTAAAACCTCTCAAGCAGTAGAAAAGCTGCTCAAACTTGCACCCAAGCAGGCCGCAGTCATTCGTGACGGCACGGAAGTCAATATTGATGCAGTGGATTTAGTTGTTGGTGATGAGATTGTCGTCAGACCGGGTGAATCAATCGCCGCAGACGGGATTATCATTAATGGTACAACAAATATTGACGAATCAGCGATAACCGGCGAATCAATCCCTGTCAATAAGACAGTCAACGACAAAGTCACAAGCGGCACGATTAATGTCAACGGTGTCATTCACTTCAAAGCGGAGAAGGTTGGCGGAGATACCACTATCAGCAAGATTATTGAACTCGTTGAGGAGGCAAGCGCAAGCAAGGCTCCTATTGCAAAGCTGGCTGACAAGATTGCAGGGATTTTTGTTCCGACGGTTATAGCCATTGCCCTAATTGTCGGTGGTATCTGGTTAGCTATGGGGGCAACCGTTGAATTCGCCTTTTCGATCGCAATATCAATCTTGGTGATAAGCTGTCCCTGCGCTCTGGGACTTGCCACGCCGGTGGCGATAATGGTTGGAACAGGCAAGGGAGCAGAAAACGGTATTTTAATAAAATCAGGCGAGGCTCTGGAGACAGCACACGCGATTGATACTGTCGTAATGGATAAAACCGGCACCTTGACTGTCGGCAAACCCAATGTTACAAATATTTTCGTCAATGCTGAATTGAGTATGATGAATGATGAATTTGTTGCCATAGCAGCGGGGCTTGAGAGTGGCAGCGAACACCCTTTAGCAGAGGCGATTGTCTCATTTGCCAATGACAAACATATTAAACCGCTTACAATGAATAATTTTAAAGCTGTTTTTGGTAAAGGTGTCGAAGCTGAAAGTAATGGTATAAAATATCATGCCGGCAATGAAAAATTCTTTGACGAATTGAGGATTGACACCACACCTATAAGGAACACAATCAATAAACTTGCCGGTGAGGGCAAGACGCCGCTGATTTTCGCCGGTGATAAAAATATTATAGGTATCATTGCTGTTGCTGATGTCGAGAAATCAACAAGTGAGGCTGCGGTTGAGGAGTTTCGCAATCTCGGAATTGACGTTGTAATGCTGACGGGCGACAATGAACGAACGGCTAAAGCTATTGCCAAGCGTATAGGTATTAATAAAGTGATTGCCGGTGTTCTGCCGGAGCATAAGGAACGCGAAGTGGCAAAACTTCAAGCTGCCGGACGTAAAGTTGCTATGATAGGTGATGGAATCAACGATGCTCCTGCACTGGCTAAGTCTGATTTGGGAATTGCAATCGGTGCAGGTACTGACATTGCAATCGAATCTGCCGATGCAATCCTCGTGCGTAATGATCTGCTTGACGCCGTAAGTGCAATTAAACTCGGCAGAGCAGTCCTCACAAATATCAAGCAGAATCTCTTCTGGGCGTTCTTCTATAATGTCGTCTGCATACCACTGGCGGCAGGGCTCCTCTATCCTGCTTTTGGAATCAAACTTTCACCGATGATTGGTGCAGCGGCAATGAGTATGTCAAGTGTCTGCGTGGTGATGAATGCGTTGAGATTGAGGCGGTTTAAAGTAGAACACTCAACTAAATCTGAAACGACAGTACATTCTATAATCGATACCAACATAAATAAAATATCAATACCTATTCAAAATATTGAGGAGGAATCAACAATGACAAAAGAGCTAAAGATTGAAGGTATGATGTGCAAACATTGCGTAAAGCACGTTAATGATGCACTTTCCAAAATGGACGGCGTGACAAATGTGGTTGTGAGTCTCGAAGATAATAAGGCTGACGTTACAATGGATCACGATATACCAATGGAAGAATTTAAGCAAGTTATTACTGACGCCGGCTATGAGCTGGTTGGCTGAGTCTAAATCCACAAAAAAATACTCAAATATCTGCCTTATTTGTGAGGTGGATATTTTTTTGTAAAATTTTTCAAAAATTTTCTTTTTGACCTATTGACTTTTTGACTATTTTGTGTATAATAGAAAATGTCCGAAGGGAAATGACCCAACGGACAGAAAAATTCAAAATTAACAATGTATTTAAATAAAAGGAGCGATTTATCATGACTAATATGTTTGGTTTAGTGCCGTTTGTTTCAAAAAAGAATATTGCCAAGGGCAATGATGGTTTCCACAGTTTGTTTGATATGTTCAATGAGCCCTTCTTCAGTGACTTCATGACACCGGCTAGTGTAAATGCAAATAGTTTCAAAGTTGATGTCAAGGACAACGGAAATGCTTATGAACTCATCGCTGACTTTCCAGGTCTCAAGAAAGAAAATATTTCTCTTGACTACGAAAACAACTATCTAACAATTTCCGCCAAAACTGAAGAGGGTAAAGAGGAGCAGGACGACAAAGGAAATTACATTCGTCGTGAACGTCACGTCGGCAGCATGAGTCGTTCATTCTATATTGATAATATTGACGAAAAGAAAATCTCTGCCGAGTTCAAGGAAGGAATACTCAAAGTTGATTTGCCGAAACTCACTGAAGAAACTCAAAAATCCACCAAGATCGAAATTCGGTAATACAGCAAAAATCGAAAAGATGTTTCACGTGAAACATAAAAAATGATTACCAAGCATTGAAGTATTCATCGAGATTTTCACATTGCATAGGAGCACTCATCACACAGACGCCACTTGCTCCCGCATTGAGTACAGAATTTATGTTATCTTTGTTGATACCACCGATTGCGTAGACAGGAATAGTCACATTCTTTATGACTTCCTGAAAAAAATCTAAGCCACGCGGTGGTATATTTTTTTTACTTAAAGTGTCGAATATATGTCCGGCAATTATGTAAGTACAACCAGCGGATTGGGCTTTTCGGGCTTCTTCGGCGGAATGGCAAGAGGCTCCTATTTCACTAAATTTAGCTTTTTCTTCTGCACTCATAATCCTTAGCATAGCAAATGTCATATGAATTGCATCTGCTTTGAGTTTAAGTGCTACGTCAACAAAATTATGTAAAATACAAGGTACACTTTCGTTTTTACAAATTTTAATAACATTTTTAGCTAAAACTTCATATTCTGATTCGTCAAGATCTTTTTCACGGAGTAAAATAGCTTTAGGTTTATATTTAACAATTTTTTCAATACGAGTCAAAAAATCGCCATTACAAAGATGACGATTAGTTACACAAATCAAATTTTGAATTTTTGATTTCATTTCAATACCTCACACATAGAGATAATCGTTTAAAACCGGCTGAAGACCTGCTTTAGACATATCTTCATACATCTTGTTAAAACTGCGACTATCAGCAATCTCAAATTGTTCATCACCCGCTCCTTCAATTTTTTTCCCATTATATTTACTTTCATGATCGCCAATACCCGTTGAAACACCTGCAGATATTTTAGTTGCGGCAATTTTAACAATACCATTTCTGAAAGAAGCATTTTCACGAGAAGAAACAGTTATACCGACAAATGGCATAAATATACGATAAGCACAAAGGACTTGACAAAGTTGCCGCTCGCCGACATCAAGAGGGTTGATTTTATCGTTATTGATGATAGGTCTGAGGCGTGGACAGGATAACGAAAACTCAGCATGAGGATATTTTTTTTGCAAGTAATAGACGTGAAGAGCAGAAGCCAAAGCATCACGACGAAAGTCAGCTAATCCTAACAATGCAGAGAAACCAACACCGCGCATACCCCCCATTAAAGCCCTTTCTTGAGCTTCAAAACGATAAGGGAAAATCCTTTTATGTCCGGCAAGGTGGAGTTTTTCATAACGATCAGAATCATAAGTTTCTTGAAATACAGTTACATAATCTGCACCACATTCATGAAGGTAGCGATAATCTTCAACATTGACAGGATAAATTTCAAGACCAACATTGCGAAAGTATTTTTGTGCTAATTTACAAGCTGTACCTATATATTTTATATCACTTTTTGAATGACTCTCACCAGTCAAGATCAAAATCTCTTCCATACCACTGTTTGCAATGACTTTCATCTCATGCTCAATCTGCTCAAAGTTCAATTTCATGCGATTTATATCATTATAACAGTTAAATCCGCAATAGACACAGTAATTTTCGCAATAGTTTGCGATGTAAAGTGGCGTAAAAAGATAGACTGTATTGCCAAAGTGCTTGGCAGTTTCAAGACTTGCTCGTTGTGCCATTTGCTCTAAGAAAGGTTCCGCTGCTGGTGATAACAATGCTTTGAAATCTTCAATAGTACAAGTCTCATGTTCCAGTGCAATTTTGACATTTTTGGAATTATAATTCAGATAATCAAAATTATTTCTTTGTTCTAGCACTGTATTTAAAATATTTGAATTGATTTGCTCCATGTCTGGAAGATATTTCATATGATTGATTCGTGAGGCCGGATCATTTTCAAGCTGCCGTTTCTTATTCAGCACATTTTCTGGCAAATTATTTGTATCAATAATAAATTGATTGTCCATATCTATACCTCAATCGTGTAAAAATCCTGTTAATGGATCAGAGGCTGAAGCTCCGCGAGTAAGCACTCTTCCCAATCCTGAAAGATAAGCCTTTCGCCCTGCCTCAATAGCTTGACGAAATGCAGAGGCCATCATTGTCAGATTGCCTGCCGTCGCCAGTGCAGTATTAGCCATGATTGCCGCTGCTCCCATCTCCATTGCCTCACAAGCCTGTGAAGGACGCCCTATTCCTGCATCTACAATTATCGGCAAATCAATTTCATCAATCAAGATCTGAATGAAATCACGAGTAGCAAGTCCCTTATTTGAACCAATCGGTGATGCTAATGGCATAACTGCTGCTGCTCCAACTTTCACCAGCTCACGTGCAACATTTAAATCAGGATACATATAAGGCAGTACAACAAAGCCTTCTGCTGCAAGAATTTCAGTCGCTTTGATAGTTTCATAATTATCTGGCAGTAGATATTTAGAATCCCGCATGATTTCAATTTTCACAAAATCACCGCAACCTAACTCTCTGGCTAATCTTGCAATTCTCACCGCTTCTTTGGCGTCTCTGGCACCTGAAGTATTTGGAAGCAAAGTTACATTTTTAGGGATATAGTCAATAATATTTTCATGTTCCTTAGTGTTTGCTCTACGGACAGCAACAGTAATAATCTCCGCACCGGCATCTCGAACGGCAGCTTCAATCAATTTCATTGAATATTTACCGGAGCCGAGAATAAATCTTGATGAAAATTCATGCTCACCGATAACTAATTTATCGTCATTTCCACCTCCCATAAAACTTATGATCTCAACTACATCGCCGTCTATCAACTTAGTTTCATCATATTGATTCTTGGGGATAATTTCTTCATTAACTTCAATCACAATCGTATTTATATCATAATTAGCTAATTGAAGATACTCTGTCAAAGTTTTACCCTCTGTTTCAATATCTTTACCATTAATTTTTACCATTAAATCCACCTCAATAATATTTTAACACGTCAACAGCGTAAATGCAAGAGTTTATAAACATACACAATTTTATAATTACATTTACTATTTTTACATTTTGTGCTATTATAATCAATATACTTAGAATTGAGGGATAATAATGACTCGAAGATTTTTTATAAAATTTTTGTCAGCATTGGGATTGAGTTTCATGTTACCAAAAAAAATAAAAGCCAACCCTCTCAAAGATGCTGACTTTCAAATGATTATACTGACTGACAGTCAATGTGTTGATTATAATGTATTTAAACGTACAGCAGATATGGCGGTTAGACATTTCCCTAATGCTGATATTGCAACTGTAATTGGTGATCTTGTTGACAATGGTGAGGCTGAATATCAGTGGAGAGCTTGGCGCAATGCTGCTCGAAAACTTCTAAAAGATAGGATATTTCTGCCGGTGATGGGCAATCACGAATGCTACAATCATGATTGGCTAAATTACATTCCAACGCATTATTTGAAACAATTTGATTTTCCCGATAATGATACTGATTTTCAAGGTTATTTCTATTCTTTCGATTATTTCAATGTTCATTTTCTGATTATTAATACGCAAATGTATGAACTTGAAGATTTGGTTCCTGATCTTTTCAAGGCACAGGAAGACTGGCTCTATAATGATAGTACAAAGCTACCTTGGAAGATTGTTTTAATGCATAAAGATATATATGATTATGGTCAAGATAAAATAGATTATGTTGGTGAAAAATTTATGGATTTATTTGATGATCTTGATGTAGACTTGGTGCTGACAGGGCATTTACACACCTATCGTCGTCGCAAACCTTTTAAACAACATAAACCTCTGTACATTCTCTGTGGAGTAAGTGGTGATCAAAGATACACTGAGCCTGAGCGGTCAGTAGATGCAGTAAGTGCAACGCCGTTAGATAATTATATGATACTGGAGGCAAACTCTCAAATACTAAGAATCAGATGTTATGATGTTGAAGGTAATATGATCGATGATGTGAGTCTCAATAAGTGAAAATTTAGTTATAACGAAAACACAAAATTAGTTATAAGATATAAGTATTAGACAGGCTGATATTATGTGATATACTTTAATCTGTGATGCAGAAAAACAACAGATTGGAGTTGTCACAATGAATAATAAAAGACTTTTGATTTGGATTTTAGTTGTCGGTGTGTTTGGTATACTAAATACTGAAATGGGTGTCATTGGTATTTTACCCTATATTTCGGAAAATTATCAAGTTGATTTAACAACCGCCGGTCTTTTGATTAGTCTCTTTGCGTTGGGTGTAGGACTTGCAGGTCCGACAATGCCGCTTCTCTGTTCAAAATTTCCACGTAAATCCATGATGCTTTTTGTATTAGGAATTTTTACGATATGTAATACTTTATCAGTTATAACTACAAATTTTGATATATTGTTAATTCTTCGTGTTATACCTTCATTTTTTCACCCTGTTTATTGTGCTATGGCTTTCAGTATTGCGGCAGAAATTGGCGGAAAAAATGCACCGCGTGAAGTTGCTAAAATCAATATAGGTGTAAGTGCCGGCATGGTCGTAGGCGTACCGATAAGTAATTTTTTGGCAGATTTAATTTCTCTTCAAGCATCTATGGCGTTTTTTGCAATCGTGACGGCTGTGGTATTTATTGCAACATTATTTTTCGTGAAACAAGTTGGTCAAAGTAAACCTATGAGTTACGGCTCACAACTTAGTGTATTAAAACGTCCTATGACGTGGATGTCGATTTTTGCAGTTATATTTATAAATGGTTCTGTTTTTGGCTGTTTTAATTATCTTGCTGCATATTTATCAGATGTAACGAAATTTGCACCAACAATGGTATCTATTTTACTTTTTGTTTATGGTGTTTGTAATATTTTAGGGAGTATGATTGCCGGAAATCTTTTGACTATTCAACCGATATGGACAGTCAAACTTTTTCCCATTGTATT
>CAJODU010000031.1 GCA_905233325.1 uncultured Selenomonadaceae bacterium | reverse complement strand
CGCTACAGATCTTTTGGTGTCGGCTTGCCGTTTCTCGAAAGTGACGGGACTTTTCATCGTGAAGGTGATGATTTCATAATGGACAACCTTAACCGTCAAATAAATACTCTTGACTTGCGGACAGGTGTCGGTACTGAACTTTCAATCACAATCAACGATCAGACTCTTCCGCTCTACGATATGATGCCTGCAGGTTCACTCGTCCGCGTTTCAATCATTCAAAATTATCAATTATGGAGTAAAAATTTTAATGATTAAAGAAGACAGCAATAATAAACAACGGGCAAAAGACGCTCTCAAGAAATATGATAAAGAATCAAACACCATTGAACACAAGGGAATAATAGCCAAATTCATCACAGCCCTGGCAATTACCTTCTCAGTATTCCAACTCTATACAGCAATATTCGGAGTGCTTGACGCCCAACTTCAGCGAGCAGTTCACTTGGGTTTTGGTCTGGCACTGGTGTATTTGCTTTACCCAATGCGTAAAAGCTGGGCAAAGAAAGGCTTGCACCCTATTGACGCAGTGCTGGCGTTCCTCGGTGCAGCGACACCGGCTTACATTTTGATTGAATATAAGGAGCTTGTCCTGCGATCGGGAATAACCACACAGACAGATTTTGTGATCGGACTTATAGGCGTGCTGCTGGTCATTGAGGCAACACGGCGTGTCGTTGGTGTTCCAATGCTTGCGGTGGTAATGTTGTTTTTGATTTACGCCTTTGCAGGGCCGTATATACCGGGTATATTGGCACATCGCGGCGTCACACCGGAGCAGCTCGTCGGACACCTCTTCTTCACGACAGAGGGAATATTCGGCATACCGCTTGGTGTCTCGTCGACGTTTATATTTCTGTTCATACTTTTTGGTGCCTATCTTGAGTCCACAGGGCTGGGTAAATTCTTCATTGACTTGGCAAATGCGATCGCAGGTTGGGCGAGTGGCGGTCCTGCTAAAGTGGCGGTGCTGTCGAGTGGTTTGATGGGTACGGTTTCAGGCAGTTCAGTTGCTAACGTCGCAGGTACAGGCTCATTCACCATTCCAATGATGAAAAAACTGGGTTATGATAAAGAGTTTGCAGGAGCAGTTGAGGCGGCGGCGTCTACAGGTGGACAGCTTATGCCGCCGGTTATGGGTGCTGCGGCGTTCTTGATGGCTGAATTCGTCGGCTTGCCTTATATCGAAATAGTCAAGGCGGCAGTAATACCGGCAATCCTTTACTTTTCCGGCGTGTGGCTGGGTGTCCACTTTGAGGCTAAACGTAAAAATCTATATGGAATCCCTCGTGAGCAGTTGCCTAATGTTTGGGAGCTGTTCAAAGAGCGTGGTCATCTTGCAATACCACTCATCGTTATAGTATACTTACTTGTGAGCGGCTACACACCAATGAGAGCGGCACTCTTCGCGATAGGGTTATCAATCGCCGCATCATGCTTGCGTAAATCAACAAGAATGAAACCTATAGATATAATCAAAGGTTTGGAAAAAGGTGCAAAATCTGTATTAGGTGTTTTGGTGGCTTGTGCCTCAGCAGGAATCATTATAGGCGTGGTGACAAAGACCGGCGCGGGATTGAAGCTGGCGTCTGCTCTTCTATCCCTAGCCGGAGGAATGATGCTGCCGACAATGTTTTTCACGATGATAACCGCCTTGCTCTTGGGTATGGGCGTGCCGACGACGGCGAACTATGTCATAACCTCAACAATCGCTGCACCTGCACTGATTCAAATGAATATACCCGTCCTCGCAGCACATATGTTTGTATTCTACTTCGGAATCATAGCTGATGTAACGCCGCCGGTTGCACTTGCGGCTTATGCAGGGTCGGCGATAAGCGGAGGGAATCCACTCAAGACGGGTATCAATGCCTCCAAGCTGGCAATCGCGGCTTTCATCATACCTTATATCTTCGTGCTGTCGCCGGTGCTGTTGATGATTGACTCAACGCCGCTACATTTGGTATACTCATTAGTAACGGCGATATTTGGTATGGTGGCGTTGAGTTCGTCGCTGATAGGATATTTGATTGCAGATATGCGTCCGTTGGAGCGGGTGATCCTCTTCGTCAGCGGTCTGATGATGATTATGCCGGAAGTTATGAGTGATATAATCGGTCTGATTATCCTGGCGGTTTGCATATTCCTGCAGAGAAAACGTAATAATCAATAATGAAAGAAGGTTGACATTATGACAGAAAAGAATTGGGTAACTTATGAGGCAGATGCCAACGGTTTTAAGACTGAGGCAAGATTTACTGAGGACACTGTCAATGAGGTCTTTATTCCATTCCTCAAAAAGTTGACTGAAGTGTATGGTCAGGTGGGCGGCCGTAAAGTTATTGCTTACCTTGTCGGCCCTCCCGGTGTCGGTAAGACGATAACCGCTCACTATCTCGAAAAACTCTCAAGAGAACATCAAGAGTTGACTACAATCCGTGCTCTCGGTATTGACGGTTTTCATTTCACCAATGCCTACATGGACGCTCACTTTGCTATGGTCGACGGCAGCACTATTCCGATGAAGTCAATCAAAGGTGCACCGGAGACTTTCGATCTTGATGCTATGCAGAGTAAGATTCGCGAAATCAAGCAGGAGGAGACCGACTGGCCTGTCTACGACAGGAATATCCACGACGTTGTGCCGGACGCTATCAGCGTTGAGGCTGAGATCATTCTGATTGAGGGCAACTATCTTTTACTAAAAGATCCGAGATGGACGAATATCCGCACGCTGGCAGATTATACCGCCTTCATCAAGACAGACCCCGAAATCCTCAAGACCAGGTTGATTGATCGCAAAGTCCGCGGTGGCAAAACTCAAGCAGAGGCAGAGGACTTCTACAACAAAAGTGACGGGAGAAATGTTGCTTTAGTGCTGAATAATTCCGCTGAAGCCGATGAGACCTGGACACTGGAACCCGATGGCGACATTACAAAAGAAGAGGAGTGAACACCTTGCTAAAGATTGCACTTGCACAGATGGAAGTCAGAGCAGGACAGCCTGATATTAACCTTGAAAAAATGTTGAAATTCATTGAGGACGCCAAGAGGGAAGAGTCAGATATGATTGTTTTTCCATATATGGCGGTTTTGAGCGATATTTTTGATAGTACTGTTATTAATCCTTCGCTAAGTAGGGATTGTGAATCCTGCAATGAGGATATTCTTAAGGCAAGCGAAGGAATAACTGTTCTTTTCAGCAATTTTGTCGATAATCTCTTCTTTGCTGCCAAAAATGGTAAGTGGATAGATAGTAGCGATAGTTATGAACTCTTTAAAATCAGAATGAAAGGCAAACGTTATAAGATTGTTTATACTTTTGAAAACGCAGAGTATATAGCTGATTTGAAATTTAGAGAAAAGAATCCTGACTTTTGTGTAGTTTTCTCTTCTGCACCATTCGTTCAATGTACAACGAAAGGACGAGATTATCATATCGGTGAACATACTAAAGCCTTAGGTTGTCCTACAATTTACGTTAATTGTGTCGGCACTCAAAACAAAGGCAAGACGATTTATCCTTTTGACGGTAATAGCACTGTTTACAACTCAAAAGGTGAAATTGTCCTTCGTGGCAAGTCTTTTGAGGAATCCTTGCTACTCTTTGATCTCGGTACGGTTGATTCAATGCCGCCTATCGTCGAACCTGAAGAACCTGAGATCGCTGAAGTATACAGAGCCTTGCACGGCGGCTTGAAGCACTTTCTCTCTCAAATTGGTATGAAGAAGATGGTTATAGGTATTTCCGGCGGTATTGATTCTGCTGTTGATGCTGCCCTCTATACCAAAGTCCTCGGTGCAGAGAATGTCCTTCTGGTCAATATGCCAAGTGTTTACAATTCTGCAACTACGAAGGGACTTTCAGAGCAACTTGCCAAGAATCTCGGTTGCAACTATATGGTTGTGCCTATTCAAGAGAGTGTTGACTATACCGTCCGACAGCTTGAATCAACGCCGGTGACATATCTTGCCGACGGCAGCACTCACAATATAGAGCTGTCCTCATTTGTCCGTGAGAATATACAAGCCCGCGACAGGAGTTCCCGCGTACTTGCGGCACTGGCGGCGTCGTTCGGCGGCGGTTTCACCTGCAACGCCAACAAGGCGGAGACGACTATCGGCTATGCTACAATGTATGGCGACTGCGCGGGTGTTGTCTCTGCCCTTGCTGATCTTTGGAAGTATCAAGTTTACGATCTCGCCCGTTACTTGAATGATACAGTTTATGGTCGCGAAGTCATTCCGCAGGGGATCATTGATATTGTGCCGAGTGCCGAACTCTCAACCGCGCAGAATGTCGACGAGGGCAAGGGGGATCCGCTCAAGTATCCTTATCACGATTATCTGTTCCGTGCTTTCGTCGAAAATGAAGATCAGGTGACGCCGGAAGAGATTTTGCAATGGTATGCTGACGGCAAACTTGAGGAGAATATCGGCTGTGAGAAAGGGCTTGTCAAAAAATACTTTGCCAACGCTGAGGAGTTCATCAATGATCTTGAGCGTTGGTGGAATCAATTTACGGGAATTGCCGTCGCCAAGAGGATCCAAGCTCCGCCAATCATTGCCGTCACTGCTCATGCTTTCGGCTCTGACTACTTTGAAGCACAAGGCTGCACTTATTATTCACGTGCTTACAAGGCACTCAAGGCAAAATTGTTGGAGGGTACAAAATGATTAATATTGCAATGCTCGGAACAGGCAAGATTGTGCCGGAAGCAATCGACGCCATTCAGCAAGGCGGTAAATTTAATGTCGCTGCAATTTGGGCACGTCCTCACAGCAAGGAAAAGGCTGAGGTACTCGCTCAAAGATTCAGCATTAGCAAGGTCTACACTGATTATGATGAACTCCTCGCTGATTCTTCGATAGATTTTGTCTATGTAGGTCTGGTCAATGCTGTCCACTATGAATACACCAAGAAGGCACTTGAGGCAGGCAAGAATGTCATTCTGGAGAAACCTTTCACTGTCAAGGCCGTTGAGGCGGAGGAGCTTGCCAACCTCGCTATCAAGAAGGAACTCTATCTCTTTGAGGCGGTGACTCTTCTGCATTGCCCGAACTTCTATAAGATTCACGATACCCTCAAAGATCTCGGAAACATCAGAATTATTCAATGCAACTACTCTCAATATTCCAGTCGCTACGACGCTTATAAAGAGGGCAAAGTCCTGCCCGCATTCGATCCCAAGCTCTATGGCGGTGCTCTCTATGACATCAACATCTACAATATCAACTTCATCATTGGCTTGTTCGGTGCACCGAAATCTCTGGAATATGTTGCAAATATCGGTTTTAACGGTATTGATACTTCCGGCTTCCTCGTTATGAAATATGACAACTTTATCGCTCACTGTACCGGTGCTAAGGATTCGGAGAGTCCATCCTTCTTGATGATACAGGGCGACAACGGTTACATAAGGGTAAACAGTACACCCAATCTGCTGGCAAACGTGAAAATAAATATTCGTGGTCAAGAGGCTGTAACGATGAATTTAAATCAGTTTGAACATAGAATGGTGCATGAGTTTATTGAGTTCGCCGAGACTTTTGAAGGTAAAGATTATGAAAAGGTGAAGAAAGGGCTGGAGACCTCCATAATCGTTGTCAACGCTGCCGAGACGGCTATCAAAAATGCAGGGCTGCACTATGGAGAATGAACTATTATCAAGGTGAGAGGACGAAATTAGTGGACAAAAGAATTAGAAACTTTTCAATCATAGCACATATTGATCATGGTAAATCAACATTGGCGGACAGACTGATCGAATCGACAGGCACGGTGGAGAAACGCGACATGGAGGATCAACTGCTTGACAATATGGAGTTGGAACGCGAGCGCGGAATCACTATCAAGGCACAGACTGTCAGATTGAAGTATACCGCCTCCGATGGCGAAGAGTACAGGCTGAATTTAATCGACACCCCCGGCCACGTTGATTTTACTTACGAAGTCTCAAGGAGCCTTGCCGCTTGTGAGGGTGCTCTTTTGGTTGTCGATGCCTCGCAGGGCGTTGAGGCACAGACGCTCTCCAACGTCTACCTCGCCCTTGACAACGATCTTGAAATAGTGCCGGTCATCAACAAGATTGATCTGCCCTCTGCCGATCCCGACCGCGTCAAAGAGGAGATTGAGGAGGCTATTGGACTTGACGCCTCGGAGGCAATTCTCTGCAGTGCCAAGACAGGTGAGGGTATTGAAGATATACTTGAGGCGATTGTGAAGAAAGTTCCTCCGCCAAGCGGTGATGGCAGCAAGCCTCTGCAGGCGTTGATTTTCGATTCCTACTTTGACTCATACAAGGGCGCGGTTGCTCATGTCAGAATCTTCGACGGCACCGTCAGGAAGGGCGACAAGTTAAAGCTGATTGCAACCGGCAAGGAATTTGAGGCAACCGAGATCGGTTACTTCTCGCCTTCTATGGTTGAGGTTGATGAACTTTCTGCCGGTGAGGTCGGCTATATTTGCGGTTCTTTGAAAGATGTCCGAGATGTCCGCGTTGGTGATACTATCACAAGCCTTGAGAATCCTGCAAAGGCACTTGAGGGCTACCGTGCACCGGTTCCTATGGTCTTTTGCGGTCTCTATCCGACAGACAGTGCGGATTATGATAACCTCAAGGACGCTTTAGAAAAATTGCAACTTAACGACGCAGCTTTAGTATTTGAGCCTGAGACTTCCGCCGCTCTGGGTTTTGGTTTCAGATGCGGATTTTTGGGACTTCTTCATATGGACGTTATACAGGAGCGTCTCGAACGTGAATATAAGCTCAAACTCGTCACAACCGCCCCTTCCGTCGTCTACAAAGTCACCAAGACTGACAATGAGGTCTTAACTGTCGACAATCCCGCCGATCTGCCTCCTGCCACGGAGATAAAATTCATTGAGGAGCCTATCGTCAAGGCGACGGTTATTGTGCCGTCCGACTATATAGGTGCGGTTATGGAGCTTTGCCGTGATAAACGCGGGATTTACAAGTCAATGGACTATATCGACAAGACCCGCGTGATGATTACTTACGAAATACCGCTCAACGAGATTATTTACGACTTTTTTGATAAGTTGAAGTCAATGACTCGCGGTTATGCAAGCCTTGATTATGAGCTTGCCGGTTACAGTGAATCTGATTTGGTCAAGTTAGATGTCCTGCTCAACGGCGATATTGTCGATGCACTCAGTGCCATTGTCCACAAGACCCGCGCAGCGAGAGTTGGCAGGGCGTTGGCGTTGAAGTTGAAGAGGCTGATTCCCGAACAGCTCTTTGATATTCCCGTTCAGGCGGCGATTGGCGGAAGGATCATTGCTCGTGAGACGATCAAGGCGAGACGCAAGGACGTCCTGGCGAAGTGCTACGGCGGCGATGTATCAAGAAAGCGCAAACTTCTCGAAAAGCAGAAGGAAGGAAAAAAACGCATGAAGGCCGTCGGCAGCGTTGAACTCCCTCAAGAGGCATTTATGGCAGTGTTGAAGGTTGGCGACGAAGTTTAATTAGATTTTCAGCTTGTTTTCAATTTGCTAAATTCTTTGAATTTTTGTTGACGACCCATAGCATTTGTTGTATTATTGTATCAACGTGAGAGAATTTGTATTTTCTCCAAAGAGTACTGTAAAAATTTTTTAGGGGGTATTGAGTTGATTTACACAGTAACTTTTAATCCGTCGATTGATTATATCATTCGCTTGGATAAATTCACTGCCGGCGCAATCAACCGCGTCAACTATGAGCAAGTCCTCGGCGGCGGAAAAGGCGTCAATGTTTCAATCGTACTCGGAAACTTCGGTCAGCCGACAACTGCTCTGGGTTTTGTCGCGGGTTTCACCGGTGCGGAACTCTGTCGTCAGCTTGACGGTTTCGGTGCAAAGCATTCATTCGTTATGCTGCCAAAAGGCTTTTCAAGAATCAACGTCAAGGCTAAGGCTGATGTTGAGACGGAAATCAACGGGCAAGGTCCCGACATTCCCGAACAATACCGCGATGAGTTGTTCAAGCAGGTTGAAAACGATCTGAAAGAGGGCGACACAATCGTAGTTGCGGGTTCCATTCCCAAGACTCTGCCTTCAGATATGTATGAGCAGCTCCTCTCTCATGTACCTGCAGGTGTCAAGATCGTTGTTGACGCTGAAAAGGATCTCCTTTTGAAGTGCCTAAAGTTTAAGCCTTTCCTCATTAAGCCCAACAATCATGAGCTTGGTGCAATGTTCGGCGTCTCTATCCCCGGCACTGACACAGAGAAGATTGCCAAATACGCAAAACGTCTGCAGGAGCAAGGTGCACAAAATGTGCTTGTATCTCTCGCCGGCGACGGTGCATTCCTGCTTGACGAGAAAGGTCAACAACACAGCTCCAAGCCGCCGAAGGGCAAACTTGTCAACTCTGTCGGTGCAGGTGACTCAATGGTTGCCGGTTTCTTGACGGGTTATATTGAGAGTAACGGCGACTGCGCGACGGCTTTCAAGATGGGTCTTGCAACGGGAAGTGCCTCTGCATTCTCTGAAAATCTTGCCACCCGTTCTGAAGTTGAGGCACTGTTGAAGACTTTCTGAGAATATTAAACTTTAAAGAAGTGAAGAAAATGAAAATCACTAAATTCATTCCAAAAGGCGCGATAGCTCTTAATAAGGCACCTTCAACAAAGCAAGAGGCCATTGACATGCTCATTGACCTGCTTGCAAACAGCAATATCATCAAGGACAAAAAAGCCGTCCGCAAGGATATTCTTGCCCGCGAGGCAGGCGGCTCAACGGGTCTGGGGAATGGTCTTGCAACTCCTCATGCTCAAAACAACAGTATTAAAAAACCTGCCATTTCGGTGATCACTGTTCCCAATGGTGTTGATTTTGATTCAATAGACGGCAAGCCCGCAAGGCTCCTCTTTCTCTTTGCAGCTCCGGAGAGGACAGACGACAAATCCCTCACCGAGATGGGGCGTCTGGCTGTCTTGTTGATGGATCCTGAGTTTAAAGAGGCTCTAATCGCAGCTAAGACAGTTGACGAGTTTACCAAACTCATTGAGGACAAAGAGGCTGAACGTGCGGAGTCTGAGGCTAAATCAGCTCCTACGCCGGAGAGAGTGAAAATCCTTGCCGTTACTGCTTGCCCGACAGGTATTTCTTCGGCACATATGGCAGCAGAGGCTCTAAAACAGGCGGCTTGGAAACGCGGTGTAGCCATTCACGTTGAGACTCGCGGTGCTGAGGGTGTCTATGATGAACTCACCGACGAGGACATCAAAGAGGCCGACGCAATCATAGTTGCGGCAAGTGCTCAAGTGCCTACTTATCGCTTTAACGGCAAGCGGCTGATTCAGACTGCCGTTATCACCGGCATCAACAAGCCGGATCAACTCTTGGAGCGTGTTCTCTCCGGTCAAGTTCCGATTCATCATCAAGACGACGACGACGCCAGCTTCACCAGTAAAATCTTGAAAAAAATCAAAAGTTTGTTCGGTTGATTGGTGATATAGGAGAACGCTATGAAAAAAATTCAATGTATTTTACTTCTGGCTGTCCTTGCTGCGTTTGTCTTAACCGGCTGCGGGGCGGACAGCGGCACAGTCTCTGAAGAGTCCCAAAATCAAAAGGACACCTATAAAATCTACCTGATCACCAAGTGGAAAAATGCTCCGTTTTGGGAAGACCTTGATGAAGGCTGTCAGCAGGCGGCTAAGGAGTTTGGCAATATTGACTATAAGTGGACTGCTCCGGAGAAGGCACAATCACCACTGCAGGGAAAATGTATTGATGAGGCCGTTGCTGAAGGTGCAAGTGCTATTCTGCTTTCGGCTCTCTCTTTGACGGATCTCAGCGACAACTTGGAAAAGGCCGAAGAGGCTGGTGTTAAGATAATCTATGTTGACAGTGCCGCCGATTATCCGGCCACTGCAACCTTGATGACGGATAACAGTGCGGCAGGCAAGGCAGCAGGAGAGGCTATGTTGAAGGCGTTGACTGAGGCCGGCGTGCAGAGCGGAACGATTGGAGTAGCTTCTGATTATCCTGATACTGTAAACACCGACATAAGAGGCAAGAGCTTTAGAGAGGTATTTGCAGGAACTGACTTCACTGTGGCACCGTCAGTGTATGCCGGAAGTGATCCGCAAGTCGCAAAAGACGCCCTCAAAGCTCACCCTGAATATGTGGGATTCTTCGCAACCAACCAAGTGCCGACCACTGCTGTCTGTGAATATGTCAAGGAGACGCCCTCTCAGACGATTTACATTACCTTTGACGCAGCTGAAAATACCCTCGCCATGATCAAAGAAGGCAAAATCTACGCAACCATTGAGCAAAATGGCGAAGAGATGGGACATGAGGGCGTTGAGATTGCTGTGCAGGCCTTGAACGGCACTATCAAAGAAAAAGGTATCCGCAAGGATATTGGTGTAAATGTTATTACTAAAGATAATCTCCCAAATCAATAATAAAATCAAATGAAAGAAGTGAGATAAGTGAGAGTTACTGAACTACTCAAAAACGCGAGTATTGACCTCAGTGCTCATGTCAAGGACAAGGAAGATGCCATTGTACATCTTGTTGACCTTATGGACAAGGGCGGCAATCTCAAAAACAAGGCTCAATACTTGAAAGATGTCCAAGCACGCGAGGCGTCCGGCACAACGGGTCTCGGCGACGGTATCGCAACGCCCCACGCCAAATCTTCCGGCGTCGCGGCTCCTGGTCTTGCCGCAATGACTATCCCTGAAGGTATTGACTTCAAGTCAATGGACGGCAATCCTGCAAGGCTCTTCTTTGCGATTGCGGCTCCCGACGGCGGCAATGATGAGCATTTGATGATTCTTTCCAAGCTCGCCACAATGATTATGGATCCTGACTTTAAAGAGGCTCTAATCAAGGCGACAACTAAAGAAGAATTCCTCAAGCTCATTGACGACAAGGAAGACGGCAAATTCCAGGCTCCTGCTGATACTTCAAGTGCAGCAGCGGCACCTGCTCCGGCGGCGTCGGATCACATTCAAATTCTCGCCGTCACTGCCTGCCCGACAGGTATTGCCCATACCTTCATGGCGGCAGAGTCCCTCGAACAGCACGCCAAGAAGCGCGGTATCTCAATCAAGGTTGAGACTAACGGTTCCGGCGGTGCCAAGAATGTCCTCACGGCGGACGAGATTGCCAAGGCGGACGGCATCATCGTCGCGGCTGACAAGAATGTTGCTATGGCACGTTTTGACGGCAAGAAGGTCGTCATCACAAAGGTTGCAGACGGCATCAACAAGGCAGATGAACTCATTGATCGCGCTCTTGCCGGTTCCGCTCCCGTATACCATGCAACCGGCGGTGACGGCGGCGGTGAGGCTGCTGCGGACGTCTCCAACGAGTCACTTGGCCGCCAGGCTTACAAGCACTTGATGAACGGCGTCAGTCATATGCTCCCGTTCGTCGTTGGCGGCGGTATCTTGATCGCCCTTGCCTTCTTGATTGACGGTTTCTCCGTTGATTTGAACTCTCTGCCGCAAGATGAAAGAGGTAAATTCGGATCTATAACCCCCGTTGCTGCTTTCTTCAAAGATACTGGCGGTGCCGCATTTGGATTTATGCTCCCCGTTCTTGCAGGATTTATTGCTATGTCTATCGCTGATCGTCCGGGTCTTGCTGCCGGCTTTGTCGGTGGTGCTCTCTCCGGTGCTAACGGTTCCGGCTTCCTTGGTGCCTTGCTTGCAGGTTTCCTTGCAGGTTGGATTGTCAACAAGCTCAAGAGTGCCACAGAGTCCCTGCCGGACGCTCTCGCCGGTATCAGACCTATCTTGATTTATCCGCTCTGCGGTATCTTCCTCATTGGTATTATCTGCACGCTGATTATTGGTCCACCTATCGCCGTAGTTAATGAATGGCTCATCACCACACTCAGCAATATGGATCCTTCCGCTAAAATATTTATGGGCTTGATTGTCGGCGGTATGATGGCTATTGATATGGGTGGTCCTATCAACAAGGCGGCTTATGTCACCGGCGTTGGTCTGCTCACTCAAGGCAACTACTATGTAATGGCTGCCGTTATGGCAGGTGGTATGGTTCCGCCTCTCGCTATTGCCTTTGCTACTATGTTCTTCAAGAATAAGTTCACCGAAAACGAGATCAAGTCCGGCCCGACTAACATTGTTATGGGTCTCTCCTTCATCACTGAAGGTGCCATTCCGTTCGCTGCGGCTGATCCTATCCACGTTATTCCGCCTTGTGCTCTCGGTTCGGCAATCGCAGGTGCCTTGACAATGATGTTTGAGTGCACGCTGATGGCTCCTCACGGCGGTATCTTCCGGCAACCCGCTTATGTACCTCGTTGCTATCTTTGCAGGTGCTGCGATTGGTGCAGTTGCCCTCGGTATGTTCAAGAAACCCGTTCAGAAGTAATCAAAAATAGTCAAGATGATATAAAAAAAGTCCCCATTAGTGCTGTTGACAGCTCAATGAGGGCTTTTTTAATGTTCAGTTTTAAATATGGCGTTAAATGCGGCATTTGCGATCTCCTCAAGACGATCGTGATTGCCCTTCAAAAATAACATTCCCAAAAGTGTCTCAAAGCCGGTGCTGTTGTGATATTCGGTATTACTTGCGGAGTGTGAGGAGTGACTTTTGGAGTTGCGTCCGCGTTTGAAAATGTCTTTCTCTTCGTCGGTTAGCATTGATTCTATCTCTTGATAGGCTCTTGACTGGGCAACGGCGGAGACTATCTTCGAGCTTAGATCGTGCAGATAGCAGCTTGATTCTTACAAACAGATGAAAGTAGGCGTCACCAACATAAGCTATCGACAAAGTCTGCAGATTTCGGGTATCAAGTTCAGTGCAGAGTCTTTCCAATTCTTTCATAATATATTCAGCACCCCTGCCCTTCTTTTACACTTGGACTTCATCGCAGATTCTTTCAATATCGGTGACATAGTTCCCTCTGTTATCAATATCAAGAATAACGCCGTTGTAAATGCAGGGGCCTTCTGCCACATCAAACTTGACAGGCATTTCCGTCAAAAATTTCTCAATGACAGGCTCAGGCTTTACACCCAATATGGAATCAAGTGCACCAACCATACCCAGATCGGTTATATACGCCGTGCCCTTGGGTAAAGTTCTTTCGTCGGCGGTCTGAACGTGCGTATGAGTTCCCCAGACAGCAGTAACCTTACCGTCAAGGTAAAATCCCATTGCCATCTTTTCTGAAGTTGCCTCGGCGTGGAAGTCAAGAAGAATAATGTCACAATCCATCTTCAACCGCCTGACAATCTCCATTGCCTTAGAGAAGGGGCAATCAAGAGCGGGCATAAAAGTCCGACCGGAGAGGTTGAGCACTCCGATATTCTTGTCACGGTGGGGATATATACAAAAACCTTTGCCGGGTACTCCTTCGGGATAGTTTGCGGGACGAATGAGGAAGGGTTCTTGATTTATGACCCTCATTACATCGCGATTGTCCCAAATGTGATTACCGCTTGTCACAATATCAGCCCCGCCGGACAAAAGCTCCATAAAAGTATCATACGTCAAGCCCTTGCCGTGAGCTGCGTTTTCACCATTTACAATGACTATATCTATATTTTTTTCTGATTTTAATTTTGGTGTATGCTTGCAAAATGCTCTTCTGCCGCTGCGGCCGACCACATCACCAACTGCCATTATTCGCAAATCTGCCACTCCGTTCAAAAATAATCTTATCCGTAAAAATAAAAATCGTGCAATATAATATCTGTATCTTGGATTAAAACACCGTCAATCTGTGGATAAAGTTTTCCATTCAAATCTTTAATTTTAAATTCGCGTTCAAAACTCTGTTCATCTTTCATTCGGACTATAAATTTTTCATTTATCGTATCAATTTCATAATCCATACCGTAAAATAAAGTAGCACTCAACAAAAATGGAAATTTTAGTCTTGGTTGAAACGGAACAAAAACCTCAAAGTTATTAAATATTAACTCACCAATTTCAAAATTTTTTATAGAATAAACTGAGCCTCTTTCATAGCCACCTATTCCTCCAATAATTTCATCTTTCAGAATAAGTTTTGAATCAAAATATTTTTCAAAAATTGCAGGAACTATTGAAAAAATAGGAATTACAGCACCTGTATCAATCAAAGAATCTAATCTGTAAAGTTCAATTACAGGACGTTCATATTTCTTCTTGAGAGGAATTGAAAATTCTTTCACGAAAATCACCTTCAATCACAATAAAGTAAAAATCCGTTGTGCCGGCTCAAAGGTTACAAATTGCCTCAATTAACCGACACAACAGATAACTTTAATTATTATATATGACTACTCTTTCTCTCTCGCGGACTCCCACAAGACGGTTTTCTATGCGAAATTGCCTCATATTGCCCAACATCTGCTCAAGATAATCTTCTTGGGCAATGATGTATTCTTCGTCATTATCACTTCCGTCTATATCTTCGATGAGCTGCCCGCCGAAGTAGTTGATTGCAATTTCCGTCAGAAGAGACAACTCGCCGCAGGTCATAGTTTCCATATCACGCCTTATGTTGATGAAACAAGTATCATAGACCCCCTCGGCATTGAGTTCAATATTTGCGTCGCCAAGCCCTTCAAGACTGTGATAAGCCTCCACGCTGGCGGCGACATATTCCAGAAAGCCGTCAAACATATCTTTGGTGAAATTGCCTTTGAGAGCAAAGGAAAGCTCAAGCATACCGTCCTTTGGATCATAGGAAACGGCCTGAATAGGCGGATAAACAACAAGAATCGCCGCCAATAATCGACCGGCATCAAGATTTGGCCTTTTATTTTCATTTAAAAAGTCAAACATCTTGCTCAAACCTCCCTTTGAGTTACATTTATTTAGATTGAAGTTGCTGATTAGCAATTATTTAGCATAATCTATGACGCGGGTCTCTCTGATAAGGGTTGCCTTGATTTGTCCGGGGTAGTCAAGTTCTTTTTCAATGCGCTTGACTATATCGTGAGCGAGACTGACAGCCTCAAGGTCGTCGATCTTGTCCGGCTTGACCATAATTCTGATTTCACGACCAGCCTGGATTGCAAAACAACGATCAACGCCCTCAAATGACTCGGCAATATCCTCAATCATCTTGAGGCGTTTCAAGTACATTTCAAGGCTTTCACGCCTTGCACCGGGACGAGCAGCGGAGACGGCGTCAGCGGCGGCCACAAGGACAGCCTCCACTGTTGTTGCCTCAATGTCGCCGTGATGTGCGGCTATGGCGTTGACTACGTTCTTGTTCTCGCGGTAACGCTTGGCGAGATCGGCACCAATGGTGACGTGAGGCCCCTCAACTTCGTGATCGACAGCCTTGCCTATATCGTGAAGAAGTCCGGCACGCTTGGCGAGGTTGGGATCAACGCCGAGTTCACTGGCAAGGATACCGGCAAGCTGTGCCACCTCAATGGAATGATCCAGCACATTCTGACCGTAACTTGTACGATATTTCAATCTGCCGAGAAGTTTGACAAGTTCAGGGTGGATACCGTGCACACCAACGGCAAAAGTCGCTTGCTCGCCGGCCTCTTTCATTCTTGACTCAACGTCACGCTTTGCCTTTTCGACCATTTCCTCAATCCTGGCAGGGTGAATTCTGCCGTCTGATATTAACTTTTCAAGGGCAACTCTCGCGATTTCTCTCCTCACCGGATCAAAGCCGGAAAGAATGACCGCCTCAGGTGTGTCGTCAATGATTAAATCAATACCTGTCAAGGTTTCCAATGTGCGGATATTTCTGCCTTCGCGGCCGATGATTCTGCCTTTCATATCGTCACTTGGCAGCTCAACCACCGAAACTGTAGTCTCGGCGACGTGATCGGCAGCACAACGCTGAATTGCTGTGCTTAGAATATCGCGGGATTTTTTTTCAGCTTCATCTTTGATTTGAGCCTCGTACTCTTTGATTTTTATCGCTTTCTCGTGTTTCAAGCCCTCTTCTACTTCAGTCATTAAAATATCTCTGGCTTCATCTCTGGTTAAAGCGGCAATGCGTTCCAATTCGGCATTTTCTTTATCTTGCATTGAATCAAGCTGTGCTTGGGATTCGTTTAATCTTGCCTCTTTCTTGTTTAAAAATTGCTCTTTTCTTTCGATTGACTCAAGTTTTTTGTCAAGGTTTTCTTCCTTTTGTACCACACGGCGTTCTTGTCGCGAAATTTCATTCCGACGCTCTTTGGTATCGCGATCCAATTCTTGACGCATACGGTGGATTTCTTCTTTTGCCTCAATGACGGCTTCTTTTTTCTCTGCCAGTCCCTTCTCTTGGGCTTCGGCTACGATTCTGACGGCCTCCTCTTCGGCACTGCCTATGAGTTTTTCCGCTGCATTTTTTCTATACATATATCCGCCGACTGCACCCACAAGAATTGCGATAATTACTGCTGCGATAGTTATAACTATATTACTCACCTCCAATTTATATTTATGGAATCAAGTTTTGCTTTCACTGTGGACAGATACAACCATTCCACATTCAGTATTCCAATTTAGGAATCAAGAATTTTGAGTTTTTTAGTTGATCGTGTTTATTATTTACGTATTTTGAAAAATTCAAAAATCAAAAAAAGTAATCTCAAAACTCTTTGCTCCATATCTTTTAATTTTATAGATACTTTGTCGATATGTCAATAGTGAATTTAATTTTCACATCTTTTTGATAAATTTTTCTTCAATTTTTAGTAAAATCGTTGTCTAATGAAGGAAAAATATCTTCAATGAAGAAAATGTATTAAATATAAATACTGAAAATATTATTGTCAGTCAGAAGGAGAGAAGTCGCTTATTTTGGAATCGCGGCGCATTTTAAATGGATTCAAAAAGACCTAAAGTTTCTGTAGTGATCCCCCTCTACAACGCTGAAGACTATATTCGTATGACCCTTTTGAGCCTTCGCAATCAGACTTTGCAGGATTTTGAGATTGTAATTGTTGACGACTGCAGCACGGACGACAGCTTGCAGATTGTCAGAGACTTTAAAGAGAGCGACGAACTCGGCAGCAAGATTAAGATAATAGCTCTTGAGAGGAATGGCGGTATCAGCAACACGCGCAATGTCGGCTTGAGATTTTCCGAAGGGGAGTATGTCACTTTCCTTGATAATGATGATATGATGATTCCGGCTGCGTTGGAGATATTTGTCAATACTGCCGATGAGTGGAATGCTGAAGTGGTGCATACTCATTCGCACTATCAAAATCCCAAGGATATGCCCCAAGGTGACAGAATGACTTTTAGAATGGCGTCCTTTGAACACGGCAACAAGGCTAATTTACAAGCTCCGGCTTATCTTTTGACTAATGATATGAGTGAGAGAATGTACAATTTTTCTATCTACGGTATTGATTGGAATGTCTGGGGAAAGTTATTCCGACGCGATTTTTTGCTGATTAACGGTATACAGTTCCCTAAAGTCAAGCTCACCGAAGACCTTCTCTTCGTCTTTCAAACCTTGCTCCACGCCAAAAGGTATGTGATGATTCCCGAGGCTCTCTATGTCTACCGTTATCGCCTTGATTCTACCCTGCACGGCGAGCGAGACAAGAACTTCCTCCGCAAGGTTATTGATGTCCAGATTAACGGCACCAAGATTTTGAATTCTTTTATGGACGAGGTCGAGCATTTCAAGGATCATTTCAAGGATAGGGAGCATGTGATTGACTTTTATATGAATTTGGAGCTTTTGGGTACTAAGCTGATGCAGAAGAAGTACGGCGAAGATGACGACTATTTTGAGATGATCCACGAGATTTATTCTCAATATTTCGGCAACGACGCCACTTTCATAGCTTTTATACATACTATAGCCAACAGGGCACAAACTTCAACCACCCCCCCTTGGCCTACTGATTGATGACAACGATATTTTACAGCGAAAGAAGGGATTTTTGTGGATGCCTTATTATTATCAAGGTGGCAGTTTGCCATTACTACGGTTTATCATTTCCTTTTTGTGCCGATTACTTTGGGTTTGTCTATTTTTGTGGCTCTGCTGGAGACTTGGTATGTCAACTGCGGCTCTTATGAGGGCAGGATCAAGCTCAAGAAGTTGGTCAAGTTCTTCGGTACGATTTTTTTGATTAACTTTGCAATGGGCGTTGTGACGGGCATTGTGCAAGAATTTCACTTCGGTATGAACTGGTCGGAATATTCAAGATTTATGGGTGATATTTTCGGTGCACCGCTTGCTCTTGAGGCTCTGACGGCCTTCTTCCTGGAATCCACTTTCTTGGGTATTTGGATTTTTGGCTGGGATAAGCTCAGCGAGAAGAAGCACTGCATTTGTATTTGGCTCGTGGCTTTCGGCTCTAACCTCTCTGCTTTTTGGATTCTCGTCGCAAACTCTTTTATGCAGCACCCTGCAGGTTATGCTATTGAGGGCGGGCGTGCCGTGATGACGGACTTTTTCGCACTCGTGACTAATCCTTACGTTCTCGGTGAGTACACCCACGCCCTCTTTGCAGGTCTCTCGACGGGCGGCTTTTTGGTGATTGCCGTCTGTGCTTGGAAGATCCTTCACGATGAAGAATCCCGTGCCGCCTTCCGCTCCGTCCTCAAGCTCGCCACTATCTTCACTATGATTGGTCTGCTTGGCGTTATGGGCAGCGGTCACCTTCACGCTCAACGCCTCAACGACCTCAACCCTATGAAGTTGGCGTCCTTTGAGGCTCTCTGGGAGACTGCGGATCCCGCTCCATTTGCCCTCTATGCTGACATCAACACCGAGCAGAGGCGTAACGACGCGGAGATAGCCGTCCCCTACGTTTTCACCTTTATGGTTCACAACAGTCTCCACGGCGAGATCAAAGGTATCAACGCCCTTCAAAGAGAGGCTATGGAGAAGTACGGCATCGGCAATTATATTCCCGATGTCAAGGGTATGTTCTGGTCTTTCCGCGTAATGGTGGGATTTGGCGGGCTTATGCTGGCGGTTGTCGTCTTGACGGGCTTAATGGCTTGGTTTACCGATTTGAAGTGTAAGTGTTTCAAGTGCTGGCTGAGGCTCCTGCCGGTGCTCCTTCCTTTGCCGTTCATTGCAAACTCTGTCGGCTGGTATATAGTTGAGGCGGGGCGGCAACCGTGGATAGTGGTGGGGCTGCAGAGGACGGCGGAGGCTGTCTCTCCTAATCTCTCCGCCGGTGAGGTGTGGCTGTCTTTGATTGGCTTTACCGCCATTTACCTTGTACTTGCGGTGTTGGCTCTCTTTGCCGCCCTGCATTACATTCGCAAGACTCGTGTCACTGAAGATTGACGGCTTGGAGGTGTTTTTGATGGATCTGAATATTCTCTGGTTTATTTTGATAGTGGTGCTGTTCACGGGTTTCTTTATCCTTGAGGGTTTTGACTATGGCGTCGGTATGCTGTTAATCGGCAAGAATGATGAGGAGCGGTCTATGCTGATTCGTTCGATTGGCCCTGTGTGGGACGGCAATGAGGTCTGGATGATTACCGCCGGCGGGGCTTTATTTGCCGCCTTTCCTCACGTCTACGCCACTATGTTCAGCACTTTTTACGTCGCCCTCTTCTTGATGCTTATGGCGTTGATTCTCCGCGGCGTTGCCTTTGAGCTTAGAGGTAAGCACCCTTCGGCTGATTGGCGCAGAATGTGGGATTGGGCTATCATCTTCGGCTCAACGGTTCCGGCTGTCCTCTGGGGAGTGGCTATGACTAACCTCCTGCAAGGTCTCCCCATTGATCCTCAAATGCACTATCTCGGCTCTTTCTTCGACCTGCTCTCGCCATACACCCTCCTCGCAGGTGTGACTTTCGCCGCTGTCTTCCTCTATCACGGTGCTAACTTCCTTATGCTCAAGATCGGCGACGGGAGGCTCCTGCTGACTATCAGAAGACAAGGCACTATGTGTGGGATAGCCGCTCTGCTCCTTGGGGCTGCCTTCATCGCGGCGACGGTTATCAACTTCGGTCTCTCTGCCGGTCTTGCTCCCATATTCATCGGTGCCGCCTGTCTGCTCTGCTCTGTCTGCTCATTCAAGGCTGAATCCTTCACAAATGCCTTCATCGCAAGCACCCTCAGCATTGCGGCGATCACTGTCGGCCTCTTTACCGCTCTCTTCCCCAACTTTATGGTATCAAGCCTCAATCCCGCTTGGAGTCTCAACATCTACAACGCCGCCTCCACACCCCACAC
>CAJODU010000030.1 GCA_905233325.1 uncultured Selenomonadaceae bacterium | reverse complement strand
CAGCTAAAGAAAAGCCTGTGGAGAGTTATACAAACGCAAGTAGCCTTGGCAAAAACGGATTCGATGAAGCAGGAAGATGTACCGCGAGGTCATCACTGTATAAATGTGTATATATTTTGTTAAATTTGTATATGTTTATCGTAGCGGATATTGATATGTTTGAATACTGTGCGGTGAGTATATGTGTCGGTGATGGCGGCGACGAGGCTAAGGCTGCCGCGACTTTCGTGACTGACAACGTGATGGACGACGGGATTTACAACGCCTTCAAGAAGTTAAATCTAATCTGATGGGACGGTGATATGTGAATTGAAATCAGCATACTTGACGCAGGAGAGAGCACCGCTGCTTGAGGCCTTGGAGAGAATGAAGGCGGCGAGGCTGGTGCCGTTCGATGTACCGGGTCACAAGCGCGGCAGAGGTAATAAAGAGTTGACGGACTTCCTGGGGCAACAGTGCCTTGACGTTGATGTGAACTCAATGAAGATGCTTGACAATCTCTGTCACCCGATCTCAGTGATAAGAGACGCGGAGAAGTTGGCGGCGGAGGCTTTCAAAGCGGCGGCGGCCTTCTTCATGGTCGGCGGAACAACCTCAGCAGTGCAGGCAATGATTCTATCAACCCTCAAGCCTGGTGACAAAATCATCATGCCGCGAAATGTCCACCGCAGTGCTATCAACGCCCTCATTCTCTGCGACGCCAAGCCTGTCTATATCAATCCTCAAGTTGATGATCGCCTCGGTATTTCGCTGGGAATGAGAATCAGCGAAGTTGAGCAGGCAATCAAAGACAACCCTGAGGCGAAGGCAATTCTTGTCAACAATCCCACTTACTACGGTATTTGCTCCGATATTGAGGCACTCACTAATCTTGCTCACGCCAACGGAATGAAACTTTTAGCTGATGAGGCACACGGGACACACTTCTACTTCAATGACAGGCTCCCCAAGGCTGCTATGCACGTCGGTGCGGATATGGCGGCTGTCTCCATGCATAAGAGTGGCGGATCTCTTACGCAAAGCTCAATGCTCCTGTGCGGTTCCGCTGTCAACGTCGGCTATGTCCACAAGATCATCAATATCACCCAGTCCACCAGTGCCTCATACTTGCTGATGTCCAGTCTTGATATATCGCGTCGCAATTTGGCTCTTCACGGTGAGGAGATTTTTGGCAAGGTTATCGATCTCGTTGAGTACGCTCGCAATGAGATCAATGCAATAGGCGGCTACTATGCTTACGGCAGTGAGATGATCGACGGCGAGGCGGTAAATGACTTCGATATTACCAAGCTGTCAGTTTTCACCCGACCGATTGGGCTTGCCGGTATTGAGGTATATGATCTGCTGCGAGATGAATATGATATTCAAGCTGAATTTGGTGACATTGCTAATATTTTGGCTTATGTGTCCGTCGGTGACAGGCAGAAGGATATAGAGCGTCTTGTGGCGGCGTTGGCGGAGATTAAACGTATATATCGAAAGGACTCTTCCAAAATGCTCAAGACGGAATACATTGATCCTATAGTCGTTTGCAGTCCTAAAGAGGCCTTCTACTCTAACAAAAAGGCTCTTCCGATTGATGAGACTGTCGGCGAGACTTCAGCGGAGTTCTTGATGTGCTATCCACCCGGTATTCCGATTATTGCCCCGGGTGAGAAAATCACCAAGGAGATTATAGACTACATTCACTACGCCAAGAAGAAAGGCTGTCAAATTACCGGTCCCGAAGATATGAGTATAAAGAATTTGCAGGTTATCGACGATATTACTGATAGATAAACGACTTGAAAGAAGGCTGATTTTAATGAGGCGATTTCTGTTAATTATCATTGTACTGTTGACGGTAATTGGAACGTGCTGGGCGGCAAAGAAACCTTCTCCTGATGAACCCGTCAAACCACCCCAAACACCGCAAACAACAGTACAAAATATCCTGCCGACTCACAAGCATACTTCAAAATGTGATGATACCGTTGCAGAACCCGTGCAGATTATTTGTATCCTCGATCGCTCCGGCTCTATGAGGTCTCTGGCGGAGGATACCATCGGCGGATACAATTCCTTCATAGAGAAACAGAAGAAGGAAGCCGGTAAGGCAACTGTCACAACTGTCCTCTTTGATGACAAATATGACAAGATTGTAGATAATGTTGACTTGGAAAGTACACCCGAATTGACTTCAGCGGAATATTACGCACGAGGCACCACAGCACTGTTGGACGCTGTCGGCAGGACAATCATGGAAACTGCCGGAAATATGGAGAAAGAGAAAATCTGTCCCGCAAAAAGGCGCGTCTTGGTTATAATAATGACTGACGGATTGGAGAATGCAAGCAAGGAGTATAGCAAGGCAGATGTCAAGGCTATGATAGAGGCAACCACGAATGAGTATAAATGGGAGTATATATTTATGGGTGCCAACATTGATTCCGTATCCGAGGCGGCGTCCATAGGTATCAGAGCAGATCGTGCGGCAAACTATAAAGCCAGTTCCGAAGGTGTAAAAAAGACCTTTTCATTCATGGACAATGCTGCAACTGCAATGCGTGAAAGTGGTGAAGTAAGCGACGATTGGAATAAATGACATTTGTAAAAATCGAAGTTAGTATTTTCTGGAGATGATGATATTGAATATAAACGCCCCAAGGGGTACTAAAGATATTTTGCCCGCGCAGATTGCAAGCTGGCGTTTCATTGAAGACAAAATCCGCGATATTTGCAAGCGTTACGGCTACGAGGAGATCAGAACGCCTATATTTGAACACACTGAACTATTCCAACGCGGCATAGGTGAAGGTACTGATGTCGTTGACAAGGAGATGTACACCTTTGAAGATCGCGGCGGCCGCTCAATCACTCTCAGACCGGAGAACACCGCCTCCGCCGTCCGTGCATATCTGCAAAATAAACTCTTTGCCGACAAGTCCCTCGTCAAACTCTTCTACATCGGATCAATGTTCCGCTACGACAGACCTCAAGCCGGCAGGTTGAGAGAGTTCCATCAATTCGGTATTGAGGCACTCGGTGAGAAGAATCCTGCCGTTGATGCTGAGGTTATTCTGATGGCCGTTGACTTCCTCAAGTCGCTCGGTCTCAACGATCTCAACCTCAAAATCAATACCGTCGGCTGTCCGAAGTGCCGCCCTGTCTATCGTCAAAAGTTGCAGCACTTCTTCAGTGACAAACTCAACGATCTCTGCCACGACTGTCAAACACGTTTCGACAAGAATCCTATGAGAATCCTTGACTGCAAGGCAGACGCAGATAAGGATTTCATGTCGGAGGCACCGAAGATTAAAGATTGCCTCTGTGATGATTGTCGTGAACACTTTGACAGCGTGCAGAAACTCCTCAAGGCTGCTGAAGTTGATTTCAGTATTGATGATCGTCTCGTCCGTGGGCTGGACTACTACACCAAGACTGCCTTTGAGATACAATACACGCCGCTGGGTGCTCAATCTGCCGTTGCCGGCGGCGGCAGATATGACGGCTTGATTGAGGAGATTGGAGGCTCTCCCACTCCTGCGGTCGGTTTTGCTGCCGGTATTGAAAGAATCCTTGCCGCGCTTGAGATGCAGAATCTCCTTCCGATAGCGGACAGTGCAAGTGATGCCTTTATTGTCGCTGTCGGTGAGGCGGCGGAGACTATTGCCTTTGAACTCCTCACCAAGATCAGACGCGGCGGAATGACTGCCTCAATGGACTTTGCCAAGCGGAGCATTAAGGCTCAAATGAAACAGGCCGGCAAGTCAAATGCCAAGTTCGCACTCATCATCGGCGAAGACGAGGTCACAAACAATACCGTCACCGTCAAAAACCTTGCCAACAGTGAGCAGCAGACGCTTGCCGTCGACGAGGTAGTCAACTTCATTTCCAAGCAAAGTGAAAGCAACGATTAAAGTGGCGGGATCCTGCGGAGAACTCGCGCAGGGAATGATTGACGGAGAGCCGTTCCTGGTGACGTGTCCTATAAACTTATTCACCACCGTTACAGTCTCTGATGAATTTGCCGGACACATCGGATTAGGCTGGAAGGCAGAGGCAATGCTGACGAAGACGCTTGAATATCTGGAATGTGCTGCCTTTGACTTTGGGATTGCGCTGGAATCGGAATTGCCTGTCGGTAAGGGTATGGCGTCGTCAAGTGCAGACATTGCGGCAGTCGGGAAGGCGGCGGCGTTGGCGTTAGGTGCTGACCTCACGGCTGAGGAGATTGCTGCCCTTGCCGCTGCGATTGAACCCACTGACGGCGTCTTCTATGAAGGGATCGTCGCCATGAATCCCATCAACGGAAAGATTTTGAGCAGATATGCTCTTCCCGAATACAAAATTGCGGTTTTCGACTTTGGCGGTGAGGTTAATACTCTTGACTTCAACCGTCAGAGCAATTACAATCTTACCAAGCTGCCGAGTACCTTTGACTTGAATATGGCTACTGCTTCGGCGTTGGCGAATCAATCAATCCTCAACAAGCCTCAACTTGAAGGTATCATCAAACTTGCGAAGTCAATGGGAGCTTTAGGCGTCAACGTCGCGCATACGGGAACGGTTATCGGTGTCATCTTCGCTGAAGACACAGAGCAAGCATATATCAAGCGTTGTACTTCCATGCTTACGAAAACATTCAATCATATAAAATTCATTGCCGCTGTAAAACTCATCGGCGGCGGTTTTTGTGTGAATCACGATTAAATATATTGCAGGTGATAGATAAATGTCAAAACAAATATTGGAAACGCCCTACGGCACGCAGGACTTTTTGCCAAAGAAAGCCGCATTTAAACGCTCCATTGAGCAGAAGATTTCGGAACTGTTCAGAAGTTACGGTTATGAAGAAGTGGTGACGCCGACGATTGAATATCTTGAGACGCTGACTATGGGCAGCTCACGGACGCTGGAATCGCACCTCTTCAAGATGTTTGACCGCAGCAATAAGACGCTTGCACTTCATCACGAAATGACAACACCCATTGCACGGCTGGTTTCCAGCAGAATGAAAGATTCACCCATGCCGCTGAAGTTGTCCTACATCACAAATGTATTCAGATATGAGCAGACTTTGCCGGGGCGTCAGTGTGAATTCTATCAAGCAGGTGTTGAGCTGCTTGGCTCTTCGTCTGCTTGTGCTGATGCGGAGGCCATTGCCCTTGCTGTTGAGTGTATCAAGTCTGCGGGTCTGAATGATTTTGAATTGTGCCTCGGACAGGTTGATTTTGCAAGCGGGATAATGGAGCAGAACGCCTTGAGTGCTGAGGCGAGGGATTATTTGAAGTCGGCTATTGAGAGTCACGATATAGTTGCGCTTGAAAACAAGGTTGACGAGCTGTCCCTGTCGAAGACGGCGGCGGAGTCTCTCAAAAAAATTCCTTACCTGCACGGTGGCAGAGAGATTCTCGAAAAGGCACATACATTTGCCCTCAACGAGAGGAGCCGCCGCGCTCTTGATAATCTCTCGGAGATTTACAGACTGCTTGAGGTCTACGGCGTCGCGGATAAGGTTGTCTTTGATCTCGGTCTGATTCGCGACTTCAGCTACTACACCGGCATGGTCTTTGAGGCTTACGCATCGGAGCTTGGCTATTCTATCGCCGGCGGCGGCAGATATGATCACATGCTCAAAGATTTCGGGCTTGCCTGTCCTGCAACGGGTTTTGCTCTTGGTATTGAGCGTCTTATGCTCGCTTTGAAACGTCAAGGCACTGTTGAGGATCACAGGACGCGGGATATTTACATCGGCTATGACGCTGCCTCAATCAAAGAGGCCATCGAGGGTGCGGAACGTCTCCGCAGTGAAGGCAAAGTTGTTGAGCTTGCACTTTCGGCACAAACGGAAGAAGAGGCCAAACAATCACAAACAGATAAACACTACAACGAATTGATATACTTGTCGGCTAATTGATGAAAATATTGCCATAAATCAAAACTAATGATAAAATAGATAAAAATAAATTGGAAGTACCTTCGTACTTTGTTCAGCTACTCCGTACAACGAAGGCAGATTGCAATTACAACTAAAAAATCGAAAGAAGTGATCTTATGGATTTTGTTCATCAATTTGTACAGCAGTTAATCAACGGCGTCTCACTCGGCAGTATCTACGCCCTTATTGCACTCGGTTATACCATGATTTATGGAATCATCAAGCTCATCAACTTCGCCCACGGTGATGTTTATATGTTCGGAGCTTATATCGGTTTCTTCGCCGTCTCGCAGGCTAATTTGCCTATTCTTCCCGCTCTGCTGATCTCAATGGCGGTGACAGCTTGTCTCGGTATGCTCATTGAGAAGATTGCCTACAAGCCGCTTCGACACGCCCCGCGTATCTCTTTGCTGATCACGGCAATTGGCGTCTCCTTCTTCCTTGAGTATGCAACAATGTATTTCGTGACACCGACGCCGCGAACTTTCCCCAACGTCATCGACAATATCTCCTTCAACTTGGGCGGTTTCATTATCAACGGACAGCAGCTCTTGATTTTGAGCATCACAATCATCTTGATGGCTCTTTTGACTTATATCGTCCAGAAAACAAAAGTCGGCAAGGCAATGAGGGCGGCGTCCTTTGATGTCGAGACGGCACAGCTTATGGGTATTAATTCCGATCAGATTATATCGTTGACCTTCTGCATTGGTTCGGCACTCGCGGCGGCGGCAGGTGTCCTTGTTGGTGTCTACTACAACACCATTGACCCGCTGATGGGTATTATGCCCGGTTTGAAGGCGTTCGTTGCGGCTGTCCTCGGAGGGATTGGTATTTTGCCCGGTGCTGTCGTCGGAGGGATCATTCTCGGCGTTATCGAGGCTCTGGTCTCCGGTTTTCTCTCATCAACTTTCCGTGACGCGGCTGCCTTCGCCATTTTGATTCTCGTCCTGCTCGTCAAGCCTTCCGGCCTCTTCGGCAAGAATGTAAACGAGAAAGTGTAAATCCATTGGACGTTTATCAAAAGTTTTTTCAAATGTATTGAATAAAATTAAAATTTGCCTTATAATATGAGAGGTTCTTCAAACATTGATAAAAGGAGAAGTGATTTTAATGATTCCTGTTTTGTTGGGATTGGGCGCAATTATTGGCGGATTTTTCGTCTTTGCAAATTGGGAAGAGGTTGTCGGCTGGCTCAATGAACTTTTCCCAAAAGTCAAGAAGGCTCTTGCTGATGCCGGTATCTTGAATTATGTTTCAAAGCTGTTTTCCAGCGTCTCAGATTCAGTTATGAGACTTGTCAACAAACTCTACTACAAGGAGAATGGCAAATTCTACGAGCAGACCACCACTCGTGAAATAGATGAATCTGAAGTCCCTGAATGGGCCAGAGTGGGCTTGTCCGAGAAAGAGACCGACGTTACCGAAAGGTATAAGGAAGAAATGCAGCTTGAAATCTAATTAAACAATTTAGGGAAGGTGATATATATGGCACTCAATAAAGAGACTCTTGAGACTATCATTGAGACGGTGAAGAAATTTTTCCAAGACTTGATTAAGCCGGATATGACGATTGATAAAATTGCTGAAGTTGCCTCACCAAGCCTTGACAAAATCATCAAAGAAAATGAGGCTAAAGGGCTTGACTACAGCGCGGGCAAGTTCAGGATTGAATACCTCAACGATAAACAATTCACCCTTGAATTTGAGATGTACTTCAAAGATGATGCCGGCAAATGGTACAAGGCTGCCAACAAGAGCGAACCGCGCGATTCTGAACTCATTGAGCCGAGTTCCTGGAAAACTCTCAAGGCACTTAAAGTCGTCGAGTTCCCAATCGGTGCCCCTGCCGAAGAAGAAGAAAAGATTGCCAAGATGGCAGATAAAGAGATCGCTGCTGCCGAAAAGGAACAGACAGCAGATACCAAAGAAGATAAATCAGAGAAAAAATTCTAAAAAGAATGTAATATAAAAAAATAGTCTCTCATAAACTCAAACAGTAATGAGAGATTTTTTTGTACAGATTTCAGTTAGTCCTGAAACGATTGCCGCCATACTTATACCACGCGGCGCAGACACCCTCAACAGAAACCATACAAGGGCCAACGGCGTGAGTAGGCACACAGGCTTTACCGAAGAGTGGACACTTTGTCGGATTGATAACCCCTCTAAGCACTTCACCGCAGCGGCAGGCAGTTTTTTTTGCAATACTTTCCACTTGGATCGGATCTGTCTGTTCAATGTCGAATCCTGCAAAATCGTCTCGCATTTTGAGACCTGAATTTTTTATTTGACCTATACCGCGCCAGTTCGCATTGACAGGCTCATAAACTTGACTGAGTATCTTCTGCGCCGCCGCATTGCCAACATCAGAAACCACACTTTTGTATTCGTTGGCAACCTCCGCATTGCCTCTATCAATCATCACCAGCAAACGAAGAATGGATCTCAAAATCTCCAGCGGCTCAAAACCCGTCACAACACCTGAGATATTATACTCGCTCACCAAAAAGTCAAAAGCCTTGCTGCCAATGACTACAGCGACATGCCCTGGTAATATGAAACCGTCAACTTTGACTTCCGAATCACTGAGTAACATTCTGAGGGCAGGCGGCACCAACTTCTGCGCGGAAAGCATAAACAGATTGTCAACCCCCTGTGCCTTAGCTGCAAGGACTGTTGCGGCGGCAGTCGGGGCAGTCGTCTCGAATCCAACCGCAAGGAATATCACCTTCCGCATCGGATTTTGTTTTGCAATTTCGATTGAATCCAGCGGCGAGTATACTATCCTTATGTCAGCACCTTCACCCTGCGCCTCAGTGAGGCTTGACGTTGACCCCGGGACTTTGAGCATATCGCCGAAAGTTGCAATAATCACACCTTCACGCTTGGAATAGGCAATCGCCTTATCAATATAATCATCAGCAGTGACGCAGACGGGGCAACCTGGGCCGCTGACAAGCTCAATGTTTTTCGGCAAGAGCTGGCGTATACCTGCACGAAATATAGCAACGGTATGAGTGCCGCAAACTTCCATCAAGCGGATTGTTCCAAGTTTAGCGGCAATTTTTTTGATTTCCTCAACGTATCTCGCCGCAATCTCTCTATCATTCATAATTTGTTAAACCTCTATCATTAAATTCTAAAATGTGCTACAATATTCAAAATGTTTTTAGGAAGTGGTCTTATCAAACCCGTTAAATTGAATGAAATTTATCAAGTAAATATAATCAGCCTCAATTCCAATGCTCAAGGCGTCGGGCGGATTGAGGACTTCACTGTCTTTGTTGAGGGGGCTTTGCCTGATGAAGTTGTCAAAGTGAAGATCGTTGAAGTCAAGAAGAATTACGCCGTCGGTGAGCTTTTAGAAATTATCAAGAAAAGTGCAGACAGAATTGAGCCGCAATGTCCAATCTATTCCGAATGTGGCGGTTGTCAACTTCAGCACTTATCATACAATGCACAGCTCAAGTGGAAACGTCGGCAGGTTGTTGATGCACTCAAGAGGATAGGCAAAATTGATGTCACCGTCAAAGATACTATCGGAATGAGTGATCCGTGGCGTTATCGTAACAAAATGCAATTCCCTGTTGGAAGGACTAAATCAAAAATTCAAATCGGTTGCTTTGCCAAGTCAAGCCATAAGGTTATTGATACTGATTCCTGCTTGATTCAGCGTCAACAAAATGATGAAATATTGCAAGCTGTCCACAAGGTGGTCGACAAGTTCAAAGTTTCCGTCTACGACGAGGACAGACACCGCGGCGTCCTTCGACACGTTATGGGCAGGGTCGGACTTAATGAGACTATGCTGGTATTAGTCACCGCTACGGAGAAATTGCCCAATGAGAAAACCATAATCCGCGCTTTGAGGAATGAACTGCCCAATATTACGAGTATTCAGCAGAATATTCAAACGCAACACAACAACGTCATTCTTGGGCGTGAAACTAAGGTACTTTACGGAAAGCGCACCATCAAGGACAAAATCGGCAAGCTGGAATTTAATATCAGTGCCCGCTCCTTCTTTCAAGTCAACACTGTACAAGCTGAGAAACTCTATCAAACTGCCCTGAACTTTGCAGACCTCAAAGGGCACGAAGTCGTCATTGACGCCTTCTGCGGCACCGGCACTATTACGCTCTTCCTTGCCAAGCACGCCAAATTTGCCTATGGTATTGAGATTGTCTCCTCCGCCATTGCCGACGCCAAGCTCAATGCCCGCCTCAACAATGTCCGCAACGCTCAATTCATCACCGGCGATGCAACCGCCATTCTGCCCAAACTCGGCGTCAAGCCTGATGTTATGGTTCTTGATCCTCCGCGTGCCGGTTGTGATGAAAAATTTTTGTTGACGATTGCCAAACTCAAGCCCTCCAAAGTCGTCTATGTCTCCTGCAATCCTGCCACCCTTGCACGCGATTTAAATATTCTTGAAAGCAACGGCTTTAAAACTCAAATCGTCCAGCCTGTCGATATGTTTCCTTTCACTTCTCACGTTGAGGCTGTCGCGTTAGTTTTTCCGAATTGACAAGGCACGCTGCAAATCTTGACGAAGCTGATTGACGAGATCATCAACAGATTGAAATTTTTGCTCGTCTCTGAGTTTTTCCAGAAAACTGACGGCAATATCTTGACCGTAAAGGTTGTCGTTAAAGTCGTGAATGTAGACCTCAAGGCGGCGATCGTTTACGTTGAAGGTCGGATTATCGCCAATGTTGGCTATTCCGCAATAATCGACACCGGCGACGCGAACACTGACGGCGTAAGCACCATTAGGCAGCATCGCACGATAGTTTTCAATCTCAAGGTTAGCCGTCGGAAAGCCCAGCTTGCGGCCTCTCCTGTCTCCGTGGACAACCTTGGAGATGTAATTGAACGGCCGTCCCAGAAGTTTATTGACATTTTCAAGGTCGCCGCTTGCAATGAGTTCGCGAATCCTTGTACTGCTGACTGTCTTCCTGTCAACCGTCACCGTCGGGCAGATCTCCGCCTTAAAGCCATAATGCTCACCTTCACGAATCAGCAGACGCCCGTTGCCCTTGCCAAATCTTCCAAAAGTGAAATTTTGACCGGTGACCACATATTGAGGAGCCACCTTTTCTTCCAAGAGAGTCAAAAAATCTTCAGGAGAGATTTTGGAAAATTCCTTGCTGAATGGTAACTCAATCATTACTTCAATTCCGAGTGATTCAACTATACTTCGACGAAGTGTCCTGTTGCCGATCATCAGCGGCATTTTTTCTGGTGTCAATACAGATAACGGGTGATTGGAGAAAGTCAAAACCATTGCCGTGCCTTTGTTGAGCTTTGCAAGTTCCACGGCACGACTGATTATAGAGGCGTGACCGACGTGCACACCGTCAAACATTCCCATTGCGACGGCAGGGTTGGGATATTTTTTCGTCAATTCAGATAATTTTTTGTATACTTCCATATGCTCACTTCAAATCATTTATTGAGCTTATTTTATTACTCAATTATGATAATGTCAACCATTGACTTTACCGCAAGATTCTAATAAAATATATCAAAAAGATGTTAGGAACAGGCGATATGAAGAGACAGCGATTTAATATTAACGGAAATACTTTAGACGTGGACATAGCAGACAATTTTTTTACTCGATTTCGCGGTTTGATGTTACGAGAAAATCTTGCAAAGGGACGCGGTTTATTAATTGCACCGTGCAGCAGTGTGCATATGATGTTCATGCGGTTTGCCATTGATGTTGTATATCTGAGCAAGGGTTATAGGATTTTGAAGATTGTCCGCAACCTTCGCCCGTGGATCGGCGTTTCGATGTGTGCAGGAGCTCATTCTGTCCTTGAACTCAAAAGTGGAGAAGCAGAACGTTTGCATTTAAAAGTAAATCAAGTAATCAAGTGAATGAATATGATATAATGTTCACAATTTATTTAAAGCTGTGAGCAGGATTTTTGATTGCATTGTCGAAAGTGTTAATATATTTGATTAGTAATGTGGAAACGAGGAGGCACCTTACATGTGGAGAGGATTGTTCACAGCCGCATCAGGAATGGTAACGGAACAAAAACGAACCGACGTTATAGCAAATAACTTAGCAAACGCCGCAACGACAGGATACAAGCACGACAAAGCCATACATAGAGAATTTAATGCTATGCTTATTCGTCGATACTACGACCACGAAGATGGCGGTCTTGTAGGCATGGAGCCAAACTCTCAGACTGATCTCAACACCAACACCATTGATGTGACGCGGTTTAGGGGCTTTTCTGCCGATCCATTCTACCGTCCGAATATCGGCAAGCTGGGTCTTGGTGATTTTATTGATGAAGTCGCTGTTGATTATACTCAAGGTCCTCTTGAAACAACCGGCAATGAGCTTGACCTTGCAATCGCGGGTGACGGTTTCTTCACGATTCAAAGTCCCGAAGGTACTCGCAACGGTGCTTTCTTCAGAAATCCTCAAGGCTTTATCCAGGATATTCGCGGCTACAACCTTCTTGATGCACAAGGGCAGCCCGTCCAGATTCCGCGTGATATGTTCAACAAGGATATTATTGTCACTGATGATGGCGGCATTTACGTCAAGGGCAATGATGTTGAACCTTATGAAGAAGACCCTGTACAGACTATAACAACCGGCAATCAAAGGACTCGTCAGCTAATTGCACAGATTCAGCTTGTCAGTTTTGATGACAGACTTGCACTTCAAAAGCAGGGTGACAATCTCTTTTACGCCGTTGCAGACGCTGATGGCAATATTGCCCAGCCTCAAGCCTCCAACGCGGTTATAGTGCAGGGTGCTCTTGAGAAGTCAAATGTTCAAATCGTCCGCGAGATGGTGGAACTCATTCATAACCACAGAATGTATGAGGCAAATGCAAAAGCTGTCTCAACTCAAGATACCATGCTGGAAAAGTCTGTCACTGAAGTCGGTTCTGTAGGTTAAGTCTATTTATAAATTTGTCAATCTGCCCTTAAGTTTTGCAACAATTTTGACGATAGATATTATAGGAATGATTGACACGGAAGTTTTAGCTATATATGTAGGAGGAAAATTATCATGATGAGATCACTTTGGTCTGCTGCCTCAGGTATGATTGCACAGCAGACAAATATGGACATAGTAGCACATAACTTGGCTAACGTCGATACTTACGGCAATAAAAAGGTTAGAGCAGAATTTCAAGACCTTTTGTATCAAACTTTGAGAGATTCCGGCGGTAATTCCAGTGCATCAACCACTTATCCGCAAGGCAAGCAGGTCGGTCTGGGTGTCAGAGTAGCAGCAACTCACCGCGTCTTCACGCAAGGACCTCTTCAAACTACTGAAAAATCCACAGATGTCGGTATTCAAGGTGACGGTTTCTTCCAAATTCAACTTCCAAGCGGCGATCTCGCTTATACTCGTGACGGCAGTTTCAAAATCGACAGTGAAGGCAATCTTCTGACAACGGACGGTTATACTGTCAACGGTCCTATCACCTTCCCGACGGGTATTTCACACGATTCAATAGTCATTGCTCAAGACGGCACAGTCTCCTACACTGACGAGAGCGGTGCAACCAACCAAGTCGGCACAATTCAAATTTACCGCTTTATTAATCCTGAAGGCTTGACTTCAATCGGTAAAAACTTGTTCCGCGAGAATGCGGCCAGCGGCAATGCTGTCCAAGTTGATCTCAATGCAACGGGCGAGAGCAACTCATTGGCTCAAGGAACCATTGAGATGAGCGGCGTGCAGGTTGTTGAGGAAATGGTCAACATGATTATTGCCCAGCGTGCTTACGAGTCCAACTCAAAGGCAATTACCACTTCAGATTCTATGCTTGAAATAGCAAACGGTCTCAAGAGATAATGTAATTAAAAGTTTGTGATGCGGAATGCAGAAAACAAGATTGAAGATACTTGAGCATGGATTGGTATTTGGTATATTTAATGTTAAAGTTTTGGTATTTCTGCTTTTTCTATTGATGGCAATACCGACATCAGTCGGTGCTCAAGTTATCAGCGGGCGAGATATTGAAGCGGCAACAATCAATAAAATAGACATGATACTGAATGATCGCGGTGATATGCGCCGTCGAGATATTCACTTTTTTCATCAATTACAAAATGTTGTTATTCCTGACGGTATGGCCAGCATAGAGGTAGAAATGCCGGGTCGTGTTAATTACGCGGGAATGACAAGTGTGATTGCAAGGTTTCGCGTTGACGGTCGAATTTGTAAAACATTAAGTTATACTGTAAAAGTGAGAATTTATGACGTTGTGCTTGTTGCGACGCATGATTTGAAGTTTGACAGTACAATCAATGCAGCAGATTTTCGTCAAGATGAGATCATTGTCGACGGTCGAACGGACTATATAAAGGATTTCTCACTGATAAGGAATTTAGTGCCGTCCCAAATGATAAGGGCAGGCTCACCTGTTACAATCAATATGTTCAGGACGGCAATGGTGGTTGTGGCAAACCAGCCTGTGAGGTTGAGAGTAAGGTATCACGGAATTGAGGCTTCAGCTAAGGGAATAGCGATGAATAGAGGACGCGTCGGTGAGTTGATCAAGGTAAAGAATGAATCCAGTGGAAAGATCGTCACCGGCAGAGTAATCGATGGTCAAACAGTTGAGGTTATATATTAGTGCAGTTTTTCTGCATGAATCGGAGGTGATTCCGTGAAGAGGATATTGGCAGTTATTGCCATTTTTGGTGTTTTATTGACTTGTTTCGGACAGAGTACTGAGGCGAGGAGTCTCTGGCGGGACGGCACCGGCTGGTCTATTTATTCCGATCGTAAGGCAAGAGATGTCGGCGATATCTTGACAATCGTTATCAACGAAAGCACATCACAAACAGCAAGCAAAACTCGCAGTAATTCAAAGTCAGGTAATGTCAATCTTGGAGCCGGCACAGGTATATTCCACTTTCTCGCCGCCGCCACAGCAAGCGGTTCCGACAACTTCTCGGCACAGGGCAGTGCAACCGATACCAACAGTTTCACCGGCAACGTGACTGTAACTGTCGTTGAGGTCTTGCCGAATGGCAATATGGTGGTCGAGGGTACTCAATCTATTTGGCAGAATCGTGACGAACACAAGATCACAATCAGGGGAATAGTCAGACGCGATGACGTAACGAGGAATAATACAGTCTCCTCCAACAGGGTGGCTGATGCTACGTTGAAGTTTGACGGCAAAGGACCTCTCAACGCAAAACAGCGTCAAGGTATCCTCACGCAGGTATTTAATATTCTGTTCTGATTCCAATTCGCGAGGTGATGATTTTGAAAAAGATAGTAGCCATATTGACTTTAATGAGCTGTCTGATGCTCTTCACCTCGACGGTGTTTGCAGAATCAGCGGTAACGAGGATCAAAGATATAGCGAAGGTGCAGGGCGTCCGCAGCAACCAGCTCATGGGTTATGGTCTTGTTGTCGGCTTGCCCGGTACAGGTGACGATGATGATACCGTTCAGATGATTCAATCCACGGTGTCAATGCTGGAGCGATTCGGTATAACAATCAATGCGGCTGACTTGGACACTGATAACGTTGCCGCCGTTATGGTGACGGCAACTCTTCCGCCGTTTGTCAGAGAGGGCGACACAATCGACGTGACAATCAGTTCCATGGGTAATGCTGAGAGTATTCAAGGCGGCACTCTTCTGCAGACGCCTCTTCTTGCTGCTGACGGTGAAGTTTACGCCGTCGCTCAGGGACCTGTCTCCACGGGTGGTTTTGTTGTAGGCAACGGTGGCGGCGGCAATAGAGCACAGAAGAACTTTCCAACCGTCGGCACAACGCCCAACGGTGCAATAGTCGAACGTACAGTTGAAGACGAACTCGGCAAGAATGGGCAGTTGTCTCTGTCACTTGCACAGGTTGACTTCACAACGGCAACAAGAGTGGCAAATGCAATCAATGCGGCTTACTTTCAATATGGTGCCATTGCCAGAGCTGCCAATCCGGGCAGGGTTGATATAAGAATACCGCCGGGCTATCGCAGTAATGTGGTCGGCTTTATCTCGACGATTGAGTCTCTTCCGATCAGGCCGGATAATGTTGCAAAGGTTGTCTTCAGCGAGAGGACAGGCACTATCGTCATGGGCGGTGATGTCACGGTTGATGAATGTGCAATCACTCAAGGCGGTCTTTCCATTAAAGTACAGCGTTACATGAATGCCAATCAGCCCAGCCCATTCTCATTTGGCTCCACAATAGTCACCACTTCGGAAGATGCCGAAATTGACGAAGAAAAATCAAATTCTATCGTTCTGCCGGCAACAACCAGTGTCAGTGATATAGTTGGTGCGCTAAATGCCGTCGGTGCAACACCGAGAGACTGCATATCAATCCTTCAGGCAATGAAAGCCGCCGGAGCAATTCACGCCGTATTAGAAATAATATAACAAGCAGGTGATAATATGAGTATGGACGTTAGTGCATTGAATAACCTTCTGCCGCGTACCTCTTCAACCAACACCGCAAGCGAAGGTGCCGATATTATAAGCAAAGAGGCGGACTTCCAAGCAACCCTCGACGAGGCCACAGCTAAAATCGACAATGCCAAAAAGAAAGATATTAAAGTTATGACGGCTGAGGAGATTGCTCAACGCAACAAGGATATAAGAGAGGCAAGCACTGACCTTGAGGCTATCCTCTTGAAGATGATGTACGGTGAGATGTATAAGACCGTGCCGAAAGATGAGCTTTTCGGTGATGATAACGCAATGGAGATTTACCAGGATATGTATCACACTGAACTCACCAAAGAGATGGCAAAGTCCGGCGGTATAGGGCTTGCAGACTTCATCTACCAACAGTTGACAAGTAAATCTTCTCAACATTAATGTAGATCGTAAAACAAAATCCCGATTCTTTTTGAAGGATTGGGATTTTTCGTTGCGTGAAGTATTGATTTTTTTCCTTGATTGCATTAAAATAACTCTAAAAGTATTGAAAGTTCTCTTGTCAACTTAGACTGATAAAAATTGAAGATGTTAAAACTTTCTGCTGCTATTCGGGTAGTTGCTAATTAATTATGGAGTGATGTTGTGACAGGCAGGGTTATCAAATTTTATAACAGTTTTTTCTTTGTTGATGTTGAAGGTGAATTGTTGCCTTGCAAGCTCCGTGGACTGATGAAACGTGACAAGCGCAGCGGCAGTGCCGTCTGTCCTGGTGACTTCGTTGAGGTCAGTAAACTCGACGACGGCACAGGTGTCATTGAGAGTGTCCAGCCTCGTCGGAATATGCTCAAACGTCCCGCAGTGGCGAATGTAGATCAAGTTATCTTGACTTTCGCTGCAGCCTCGCCGGATTTAAACCGACTTCTCTTGAATAGATTTATCACTCTTGCCGAGTGGTCGCAGATAGGCAATATTATCATATGTATCAACAAAATCGACCTAATCGACAATGCAGATGAATTTCTCAATGATTATGAAAGCCTTTACAAAATCATTCGCGTGTCTGCTGTCACTGGTGAAGGTATCGACAAACTCAAAACTCAAATGTCACATAATGCCACAGTCTTCACAGGTTCCAGCGGTGTTGGCAAGTCGTCAATTCTCAATGCGATTGACTCAAGTTTTAATCTCAAAGTTGGCGATGTCAGCGAAAAGATCAAGCGCGGTCGCCATACTACAAGGGTGTCGGAGTTGATACCCTTTGCAGACGGATTTTTAATTGATACGCCCGGATT
>CAJODU010000029.1 GCA_905233325.1 uncultured Selenomonadaceae bacterium | reverse complement strand
TTTGGTGCGTGAAAATGGCAAATTCCGCTACTTAACCCAAAAGAAGAAGCATATGATGCTCGGAGCGGAGGAGGATGCGACATACGAAGCCCATCGTCTTACACTTCATCACAATGATATGCTTTATCTTTACACTGACGGTGTGACTGAGGCAATGGATAAAGACAGCAATCTCTATACGGAGGAACGGCTCCAATCTACTCTTAATCGTATCAGCAGCGACATTTCCACACAAGAAATTCTTGCGGAGGTGAGAAAGGATATAGATGCTCACGCAGACGGAGCTGAACAGTCCGATGACATCACCATGCTGGGCGTAAGATTTTTAGGGAAAAATAAATGAAAATTATAAAACATTAGAGTGTGTAGATAAAGTCATTTTAGTTGAATTTTGATTGCTGCTAATGCTATGTGAGCAAGATATTTGCCGTGAGTTCTCTCTCCTTGATTTTGCAATTTTACCAAAGAGAGCAACTCAGGGCTTATTTTTTTATAGTTTGCCAACACGCCCTAAATGATTATGATATATTTATGGCGAAAAACTCAAAAAAACGCCGCAGCTTTTTTCACTGCGGCGATTAAATTTTCGTGTATGAGGATAGTTCCGCGACGTTATCGAAACATCAAGAATTTACAAATCGAAATAAGGCAGATTTTCAAAATTATTCTTCTGTCTTATAGAATACATAAGTCAAACCGAAACCAACTGCCAAACCGATAAGGTTGACGATGACGTAGGAACCGAGCTGACCATTCATATAAAGCAATGTACCTGGGATAACCGTAATACCCATACCGGTACCGGCAAGACCGAGTGCACTTGAGACTGCACCACCGGCAGCACCGCCGCAGCAACCGAAGATAAACGGCTTCATGAAACGAAGGTTAATACCGAAGATAGCAGGCTCGGTGATTCCGAGGAAGGCCGGAACTGCTGAGGAGATGTACAGAGCACGCTTTTTGGCGTTCTGAGTCTTGAGAGCAACTGCAACTGCCGCACCGCCTTGACCGATTGTAGCGCAGGTGATGATTGCGTTGAAAGGATCGGCACCGGTTGTGCTGAGCAGGTAAACCTCAAGAGCATTGAAGACGTGATGAACACCGAAGATAACAATGACTTGTTGGAAAGCACCTATAACAAGACCACCGATAATCGGGAGGTTGAGGAAGGACTGGACTGTTCCAAAGACGACTTGCTCAAGACCATGCATGATAGGACCAATAACGATGAAACCGAGGAGCATGGAGAGGAGCAGGGTAAGGAACGGAGTAACAATCAGATCAATAATATCAGGAATGAAGGTTTTAAGCCATTGCTGCAATTTAGCTGCGAATATACCGAGAACGAGAGCCGGAAGAACAGAACCCTGATAACCGACCAGAGGAACAGTGAAGATACCGAGATCAAGAGGAATAGGAACTTTGCCGGCATATTCAGCAATCTGAGCAGCCTCTTGCCAAGTCAAGCCCAAATCCTTGAGCGTGTTGGCGAATCCACCAACGACATAAGCATTAGGCAAAGCAGGGAAAACCAGCATTAAACCAAGAACAATACCAATAACAGGAGTACCACCGAACTTGTTCATTGTTGACCAACAAACAAGAGCCGGCAGGAACGCAAATGCAGTATCAGTCAAGACCTGCGTCATTGTCAAGAATGTAGGATCCCACTCACTGCCGAGCGAAAGCATGGCACCGCGCAGACCCATGAAAAGACCTGTTGCAACGAGAACGGGGATAATAGGAACGAAGACATCACCGAGAGTACGGGAGATCTTCTGCACAAGAGTCATCTGCTCATAAGCAGCTTGCTTGTTGCCGCCGCCTGCAAGAGATGGCTTGAGTTTAATGAATTGTTCGGTGACCTTATCGACAAAGCCTGTGCCGCAGATAATTTGATACTGCTGAGCGGCGAAGAATTGACCTTTAACACCTTCGATGTTTTCGATCTTCTTCTCTTGGATTTTGGATTTGTCGTTGACAATGAGACGGAGACGAGTGGCACAGTGTTCAGCACTTCTGACGTTGTCGGGACCGCCGACATACTTCATAATGAGCTTTGCAACGCGCTCATCATCAGGCAGACTGTCATACTTGGCATCGTCAGCGTCTTTCGCAACAGAAACTGTTGCTGCTGCTGCCGGAGCCTTTGATACTACCTTTTGATCATTGAGTTCAAAGGTAATGTCGCCAAACTCTGTGTGGTTGGTTACGACGACGGGAGTTGTTGTATCAAGATTAGCAGACTTGATACCTTCGGGATCAAATTCAAGTAAGAGTTGACCTTTCTTGACTTTGTCGCCCTGCTTGGCTTTCGGAGTAAAGTGTTTACCCTTCAGGCCGACAGTATCCATACCAACGTGGATTAACAAGTCAATACCATCATTGGAGTGAATACCGATTGCGTGATGAGTGTCAAAGAAGACGGAAATCTCGCCGTCAAAAGGTGCGTAAACTTTGCCCTTCGGATTCTTGACAGCTGCACCACGACCCATTGCACCGCCCGCAAATACAGGATCATTGACTTCATTAAGCGGAATCAATTGACCATCAAGCGGGCTACTGATTGTGATGTTCTTCAAAGTTTTTACCTCCCTTATGAACAATTTGTGAGAACCTCACTAGAATAATTACATGTCTATGATACATTGATTTTTGAGAATTGTCAAACGGTTTTATCATTATCTTTCACATTTTTTGCAAGATTTTCAAATTTGATATGATTCTTATCAAAATAGAGCTGAACGGTTTTGACAGGTCCGTTACGATGCTTGGCAATGATGACATCAGTGATGTTTTGATTCTCGGTGTTGGCGTTGTAATAATCTTCACGATAGAGGAACATTACAATATCAGCATCTTGCTCAAGTGAGCCTGATTCACGCAAATCTGACAGCATTGGCTTTTTCTCTGCACGCATTTCTACTGCTCTGCTTAATTGTGACAGTGCAATCACCGGCACATTTAATTCACGAGCCAAGGCCTTCAGCGATCGCGATATTTCTGATATTTCCTGCTGACGATTGACTTCTCCGCCCTTCCTGGTTCTTCCCTGCATAAGCTGCAGATAGTCTATTATCAATAAATCCAGCCCATACATTTTTTTGAGACGTTTTGCCCTGGAACGAACTTCCATAACCGTCAAGCCTGAAGTATCATCAATATACAGCTTAGCCTTTTCAATATCATTTATCATCAACGGCAGATTATTCCAATCATCACGATTTAAATTTCCATTCCTTATTGATTGAGAATCCAGCTTGGAGTGCATACTCAAAAATCTGTAAGCAAGCTGCTCCTTGGACATTTCCAGCGAAAATATCGCCGTCATTTTGGGGCTTTTCTTTATATTTCCCATTGAGATATTATAAGCAATGTTGAGAGCAAAGGCTGTCTTTCCCATTGAAGGACGTGCCGCAATCAATATTAAATCTGAATTTTGTAAACCGGAAGTAGCATCATCAAGATCATTAAAGCCTGTCGGCAGTCCTGTATATTTATCAGTATGTTCATAAAGATAATTTATCCTGTTGAATACTCGTTTAATGATAGGTTTGATATGCTCAAAATCACTGTCAGATTCATCAGAAGTTATTGAAAAAATTTTACTTTCGGCGTGTTCTATGATAGTGGCAAGTTCGTCTTTGTCTTCATAGGCCTCATTGACTATAGATTCGGCAGTTTCAATCAATTTTCTCAAAACGGCCTTTTCTTTGACTATGTTTGAATGTGAAACGACATTTGCAGGTGTGGAAATTAAATCACCGAATTGAAAAAGAACACTTGCTCCACCGAGCTTTTCAAGTAATTTATTCTTTTTGAGATAATCATTTAAAGTGATGCTGTCTATCCTTTGCCCCTTTGAATTCATATCTGCAATGGCTTGAAAAAGTATGCGGTTTTCTTCCTGAAAGAAATCATCAGCATTTAGTATGGAATTTGCTTTTTCAATGGCCTCTTCTGTCATCAGCATTGCGGCAATAACGGCCTTTTCTGCGTTTATATCGCTCGGCAAGTTTTTGTTCAACTTCAATTCCTGCCTCTCAATCAATTTCATCTAAATTTCAGTTGAATCATTCTATCACAAATTTAAATTTTTTACAATAATTTTTACGTTTGATAATATTTAAATTTTTGATTTATTATGATATAATGCTTGTGTGTAAATATGGATTATGAAAAATGGAGGCAAGCAGATGAGAGTGATTATCGTTGGGGCAGGCAAGCTCGGCTATACCATTGCGGATTTACTTTCACGGGAGAAGCATGATGTTGTTGTTGTCGATCACGACGAAGATCAGCTCACTGCCGTCAAAAATAATCTCGACGTACTCACAATCACTGCAAATGGTGCCAGCCCAATCACAATGGACGATCCCGACGTCAATGGTGCTGATATTCTCATCGCCGTGACTGCCTCCGATGAAGTCAATATGGTATGCTGTATTCTCGCCAAGAAACACGGAATCACTCACACGATAGCCAGAATCCGCGATCTGCAATATATGGGCGAAGTCAAGGATTATGTCAAAGAGACATTTGATATAGATTTAATGCTCAATCCTGAGATGATTGCGGCTAATGAGATTTACAGAATCCTCACAATGCCCGCGGCTCTTGATGTTGAAGACTTTGCTCACGGTAAGATAAGACTTTTTGAGGCGAAAATCAACAAGCGGTCAAAACTTGCCAACATACCCTTCAAGAATCTCAAACTGCCAAAAGGTGTGCTTGCCGGAATGATTCTGCGCGATCACAGAATGATTATTCCTCACGGTAATGACAGTCTGCAAATACACGACGGTGCCTATTTTATCGGTTTCCCTGAGGCCATAGCTAAATTCAGCGAAAACTTCGTCCACCAAGAGGCCAAAAAGCTGGAAAGAGTGATGATTATCGGAGCCGGCAGGATAGGTCGCACGCTTGCCGTCAAGCTCAACAAAGTTGGTGTCTACGTTAAGGTGATAGAACACAACCAAGAGCGATGCAATGAGATGGCAGAGGCTTTGACGGGTTCAAGTATGGCAATTCTCGGCGATGGGACTAATATCGATCTTCTGACTGAGGAAGGTGTCGGCTCTGCTGATGTGGTTGTCTGCGTGACGGAAGATGACAAGCTCAATCTGATGATGGCACTTCTTTGTAAGCATATGGGTGCAAAGAAGACTGTTGTGAGAGTCTATCGCACGGAATACGCAGACCTCATTGAGACAGTCGGTATTGATATTGTAATTTCTGCTCGACTTCTTTCAGCCAGTGAGGTGCTTGCCTTTGTTAGACGCGGCGGCGTTGTGTCTGTCTCGATTTTGGAAGGTGCAAAAGCTGAGGCTATTGAGGTTATTGTCCAAGAAGGTGCCAAAGTTGCCGGAAAGAAGTTGATGGAAGTTGACCTCCCCAAAGAATGTTTGGTTTGTGCTTATGTTCGGAATGATAAGGCGGCAATTCCCAACGGAAATACAATTCTCCTGCCCGGTGACAGGACGATATTATTTATATTGATGGATCATGCTCAAAATGTGATGAATTGGTTTAAGTAGTAGATTATGTTAATGGTGTTGTGACATAAGGTTAAGGTGATTTTTATGAAGCAGTTATTTACTATTGGAACGTCAAAGAAAACGGCAGAGAGATTTTTTGCACTGCTCGAAGATAATAATGTCCGTTGTGTCCTTGATGTAAGGCTTTATAATACCTATCAACTTGCAGGATTTAGTAAGTACCCCGATATTAAATACTTTCTGAAAAAGATTGCAAATATTAATTATATCAATGATAATATGTTCGCACCATCTGAAGATCTTTTGACTGCGTATAGAAATAAGCAAATTTATTGGGACGATTACACTGAAAGATTTACACAAATAATGGAATTGAGAGGTATTACCGATTATATAGAGAGTAAATATCCTGATTTAGACAGATATTGCTTGCTTTGTAGTGAGGATAAGCCTGATAAATGCCATCGCCGCTTGCTTGCCGAATTGATCCGTGACAATTTTGGTGATTATGAGATTAAGCATCTTATGTGAGGCCTTTGTATGGATAGAGATATTGTGATTTTGGCAATAAGTGAAAAGAATAACAATTACTGTGTTGCCGGCGTTGATGTTAATACCGGCAAGTGGGTGCGACCTTATTCTGATTTTAAAGATATTGAGGGTGCTGTGCCTGATGAGCACTTGATTTACGCAAATGGTCACCATGTTAAAATATTCGACGTTGTAAGGATTCACGAAGAGGAGCCTTGCAATAATCCCATTCAGCCTGAAAATTTTTTCTATGACAATTCCAGAAAATGGCGATATGTTGATAAATTGACATTACACAAGACAGTTTTATTGCATGATTTTGATTATCGTGATGAAATATTTTTCAGTCGAGAGCGGCGTTTGACGAAAGAAGAAATTGATAGGGTCAATTCCAGAGAATCACTGTTGATGCTTTATATCACCAATCTTGAAGTAGTTGTCAAAAAGAGCGGTAGAGACGGACACAAGCAATTTAAATTGAATTTTGACTGTGAGAACCGCCACTATTCAGAATTTGCAATAGGTGATATAAAAATTCGTCAACTCTACGAAGATAAATCCGTTGGTAGGTATAAATTCTGTGACAAGGCTATAGTGGTATTCAGCTTGACGGACAGATTCAGAGATGGTAGATATTACAAGATGGCGGCTCAATTTCTAAAATGGAAATAATGAGGACTTTGAGATTGGCTTAACATTGAGGTGGAAAGTGTGGAAGATGAAATTCGTTGGAAGGTTACCGATCCGCTCGGTAATGAAATTGTTTTGAAACAATCAATATTTGTTAGACACATTATGGGAGATCATAGTAACAAAGATGCTGAAGTTCGCAGTTTGATTGAAGATCAAGTTAAATTTGTTCTACAATATCCATACTTTATAATAAAAGATAGAGAATTTAACGATCGTTGGAAATATCTTGGTTTGGTTGAAATCCCTCAAGAAAATCATAAAATAAAAACTGTAGGCATTATTATTGAGGTTGAAAAAAATCCATTCAATATCATTACTTGGTATGCACGTCGTGTAATGGACGAATTAGTTATAGATGGAGGAATGATTTATAATGCAAGTAAACGTAAGTAAAGAACATCCGGTTTATAAGTATGATGATGAGCATGATGTAATGCATGTACATTATGCCGATCGCTGGAACTCTTCAGTGATTGAGGATTATCCCGGTATTTTGGTGCATTATGATGATACAACCAACGACTGCACCGGCTTTACCGTGATGGATTACAAGAAACAAAAGCCGAATCTGAAAAAATACTATCCGAATGATTTTGCTGAATTGCCTGACGAGCCTTAAAATATTATTGATCGAGGTGGAGAGATAGAATTGGCGATAAAGAATATTTTTGAGGTACTTGGAGTGGACTTCGATCCACCTGACAATCTAAAAAAGATTAAATCTGCATATGAAGAGTGGAAGAAAAATCTCACAACCGAACAGAATACCACCGTTGATGTACAGCGGCGCAGTGAGATTGCGGACGAAATTGCCGCAATGAATAACATAATGTCTGCGATGGTTGACAATCCTCAATTTAGGCAAATACAAGCCAGAGAACTCAAGGAGCAGCGTGTCAACCAACTTCGAGAGTATATTGCCATCATTCGCAAGGGTGCAGGTGGTACTCTTCAAGTCACGCGAGCTCAGATGAAGAAGGTCGGTGAAAAACTCCGTCTCAGTCTCTCAACAGTAGAGGCAAGCTACAAAGAAGAAGGCTTTGAGATTAAATCCCCCCGTAATAAGACTTCTATCTTGAAATTGCTCAACGATTTCTTCATGTCTGACAATGTTATGGACGACCTTCGCAAAAATTTTGCAGACTTCCATACTTTCACGGACTTCAAGCGTTACCCTTGGGCGAAAGATGTCAACAACCTCTATGAGCTGGCGTATGAACTTGACGGCAGAGGAGCCAACCCACAGGCTTATCGTACTTGGAGTGCGGAGGAACTGTCTGATATATTTAGATTCGAGGCTCAACAGACGGCAGGGGCTAATCAGTCTTGGTATGCAATCAAGAATATACTCAACATTGCTCAAATGCAAATCTTTAATACAAATGAAAATAAGTATCGCTATAATCACTCGGTTGATATAGAGCCGCTTAATGAATTTTTTCACAAGTTGAAGGCAGCACCTGACATTTTCAAGCATGATAGCTACTTCGCAGATCAATGTATTAATCACATACAGGAGCAGAACGGCTTGAGGGGCGTTATTAACAGATACGAACTTGCCGCCGCGCTTTACAACAAATATACCGGCTTGCTCAATGATCCCTATGAATCTGCTGATAATCCCAACGAAACGACATTTTTTGTGAAATGTGACAACTGCCACACTTATACTCAATTCCGTACTAAAGAGGCGGCACAGCAAGCGAGGTGTCCCGCCTGTGGAGGGAGCTTTTATATTGAGTGTCCCAACTGCCATAAATCTATACCCGCAGCGTCTGAGGAATGTGATTTTTGTAAATTCAAACTTGGAGAAATGCGGCGAATTTCTGATTATCTCAAACAGGCTAACGAAATGCTTGCCATTGTCGAGGAAGCGACGTCGGTGGGGGTTGATGTACAGATAATCAAAATCCAAACGCTGATGACAAAAGTATTTGAACTTGTCGCGAAGGCACGCCTTGTCAATGCAAATGATTTGAGATTGAAATCATTGGAAGACAGAATAAACAAGCTGGTCAAGGCGCAGAAGTTAAGGGAATTGGATAACTGGGCAAAGTCAGAACTTCCCTCGCTTTCAATGGCACCTGATAAAGCCGTCAGCAAGTGCTTGGAGATAATCAACACTCTTCAAAAAGCAGGGGTAAGGCACTACAAACCTGTCCTTGAGCGGTTGAGACTGATTAAACCGAAAATACCTGCCTCAATCCATGCAGTAATAAAAGAGATTCCACCTTCCAAAACCGTCAAAGGAGCCTCCATAGTCAATAAAATCAACGTCACCGGCAAGGTACAGCCGGAATATGAGGAAATTAAGCTCGTTTGCAATGTCACCTGGCAGCCGGCTAATGACTTAGGCGTTAAATATCAGTTGATCCGCAAGATTGGAGGTATCCCTCAAAACAACAAAGACGGCGAACTTCTCATTGATAAGACGGAAAAGCTGGAATATGAAGACAGGAACATTCTCACGGGTCTGCTCTACGGTTATGCTATCTTCGCAACGAGAATGGAAACCATATCGGCACCTGCGACCTGTCAAGTTGTATACTACAGTGATATTGAGGAACGCAACTTGACGGCAAGGACGGAGGACGGTTTTTGCTCATTCAGTTGGGTGAAACCCTCTAACCGCTGCATTGGTGTGAGAATCCTCCGCACGGATACTGAGGGTAATTCTGTGGTGATTGATCCCTGCTGTCGGCAGACCTCTTTTGTCGATCGTGCAGTCAAGAGCAAGAGACAATATTATTACAGATTGCAATGCGTTTATGAATCGGCCGAAAGTACCGAGCAGGTGCAGGAAAGTAATATACATTATGATGAAGTCTGGAAAGTCAGCCGCAAGTATGCCTACAGTGAGGGATTAACTGTCAAGCTGATGCCTGAATCTCCGCCTGTTGAATTACAAAATATCACTTATCGCGTCGTCAATGACAGAGTGATCTTCAACTGGCGGTCTACCGGTGAATTTACTGTGCTGTTCCGTGAAATCAAAAACACCCAGCTCAATATCGACAGCCTCAAAAAAATGGGCAATCGAATCGAGTTGAGCCGCTTGGACAGTATTCTTGGCAGCAGTAGGATCCTGGCGAGAGGTGACAGCCGCAATCAGATTTGTGAGTTCAAACTTAATGACGAATTCTGCAAGATTGCTGTAATCTCCGCCACACAGACGCTGGGTGTAATTTGCGACGTTGTTAATATCGCCAACGTGACGCCCTGCACAATCAATATAGATAAAACTTCAATCGACGATGGCAAACTCAAAATCATACTCAACAGACTGCCTGACAAGCTGACGAAGATTTACTATGCTATCACGACCAAAAACACCAGAGGCAAGCTGTATATGACTGTTGAGGACGCTAAGAGCAACAGAATGAGGTCAATATTTGCCAAAAAATACGAACTTGACAGAGTGATTATTATTCCCTCGCCGCCGCCGACTGAGCTTTATTTGACGGTGATAGGGGAATACAAAATGAGCGACGGCAGCACGGTATTTTCTGAACCTGACACCGAAATTATCAACAATAGACCGAAGGCAGAGATTGTCTACTGGCTGGAATGGGCGTCAAGCGGAGTCTTCAAAAAGACGTTGAAGGCGAAGAATTGCAAGCTGGTTATTGAGACAGAGGCGGAGTATACGCCGACTCTATATCTTGCCTACAATAAGAATGGCGGCACTAATATCGAACTGGACGAGCCGGCTACTATTAAAATTCGCATGATACCAAGCTCTGATACGGGATTCTTAGGAGGACATCAAGAGTTCCCGCTTGACAATGCGATCTGGGAGAATGTGGCGGCAGGGACAGTGATAAAGCTCTTACCCTCCAAGAAGGACGCCAAATATTTTGAAATTCGCCCTGCACGACCGGACAGCTTGAGGGTGCCTCAAAAATGACAGATACATAAAAATTGATAGAAATTTCAATATAGGGGAGTGAAATTGCTTGAAAGAACTTTTGGAGCATATGCACAGTTGGATGAATCAATATATGAAGTCCTTCTATTCTGATGATGCGGAAGTTCAGCAGGGTATATTGATTAAGGAGACTCACACCGGTTATGTTACTTCAAATTGCATTGAGCTTGCCAAATATCTCAATCTCTCCAAGCATGACAGCGAGCTTGCAGAGATTATCGGCTTGTTTCATGATGTCGGCCGTTTTCGTCAGTACAGTATCTATAAAACCTTCAACGATGCTGATTCCGAAGATCATGCTGATTTAGGCTTAAAGGTAATTGACGAGCTTGACTTCTTCCAAAAACTTTCCGCTGAGGATAATGATATAGTTCACTTTGCAATCAAGAATCACAATAAAAAACTCATTGAAGAAACTGACGACGAGCGGAAAATCCTGTTTGCAAAAATTATTCGCGATGCTGATAAATTGGATATTTACCGTGTCCTTGAGCCATTCCTCGCGCAGGAGAACGCCGACAAGATGCCTAGATTCATCAAAGGAAAGGAAAGGCCGGATATTAGTCCTGATTTCGTTGAGAATTTTGTTGCGGGTAACCAAGCAGACTATCGCAAAATTCGCACCAACGGCGACAGAAAAATCGTCAGACTTATGTGGGTCTACGACATTAACTTCACCTGGACGATGAAAAAGATCGTTCAAAGGGGTTATATAGATAAGATTATCAGTGCTCTTCCGATAGATGACAAAGTTCAAATGGGAATAGATCGTCTTCTTGAATACGTTGAGAAAAAGTGCAATTCAGATAATGCTGCGGTATGAGAGAAAATATTAAAAAATTCAAATTACATCTTGAAATTATGCGGATAATCGCCATTTTTTTCGTTATTTTCAATCATACCGGACAGGACGGCTATTTTTTGTTTTATCACTATGAGCCGGACACTTTTTCATATTGGATTTATATGGCGTTGTCAGTCTTCTGCAAGTTTAGTGTGCCGCTCTTCTTTGCGGTTTCCGGTGCATTGTTGCTGACAAAAGAGGAAAGCATAAAAAAAATATTCACTCACCGAGTATTTAGAATCGTATCAATAATAATAGCAGGTTCATTTGGATATTATATTAATTATATTTTTTGGGTGAATGAAAATTTCAATTTTGTGGATTTTTTGAAAAATTTTCTATTACATAACGGTTATTATTGGAATGCTACGCTTTGGTTTTTGTATGTTTTCACAATTTATTTGATATTTTTGCCATTTTTGAGGTCAATAGTTAAAAATTCAAGTGAAAAAATTTTCTATTATGCTGTTGCAATACATTTGATATTTATATCATTTTTTCCCATAATATACTATACTTTGGGGGCGGAATCGTATAATTTTTCTTTGTTGGAAAAAATTGCTTTTTTGTCAATTTTTCCTATTTTAGGTTTTTACTTGGAATATAAATTCCCTGTTCAAATTTTAGATTTAAAAAAAATCTTATATCTGTGGACAGTGAATATAGCTACAATCATAATTACCTGTTGTCTGACCCATTTTAAGTATCAAATTACAGGTATACAAATTGAAGATTTTCACAACTGTTTTGTGATCGTTAATTGTATCACTGTTTACATTACTGTAAAATATATTTGCCTGAAGGTTAATTTCAGTGAATTAATTTCAAGTATTTTGATTTCCGTCGGAAGGTGTACTCTGGGAATATATTTACTTCATATTTTTATTATGATGTTGCTGTCAAGTATGGGTTACTTTGATTTTTTCCACAGGCATGTAAACCACATAATTACTATATTAATATACTGTTTTTTGGTCTTTGTGATTGGACTTTCAATTACTTTAATTTTGAAAAAGATTCCGATAATCAAACAATTAGTTTAAATTTCAACGTAAGGAAGTGGTATTGTGAATTTGGTAGATTTAATGATTAATCGCCGCAGTGTCCGCAAGTATTCAAGTGAACCTGTGACTGACGAGCAGATCAAAAATATTGTAACTGCCGCCTTGCTCAGTCCTTCGGGTCATTCAAAA
>CAJODU010000028.1 GCA_905233325.1 uncultured Selenomonadaceae bacterium | reverse complement strand
CGGATTCGGTGGTGCGACACAAATATTATAGCATAATCAGAGGCAGTTTTCAATGGGTGCCTTTTATCAAAAAACTTCTTGCAATTTCCGAAAAAGCTGGTTATACTTTATTCAATGTTTGGAGGAATTTTTTTATGGTACATATTGTTGGTGCAGGTTCCGGCGATGTGGAGTTAATCACATTGAAAGGCAAACGCCTGCTTGAAGAGGCCGATGTTGTGATCTATGCCGGATCGCTGATTAACCCCGCTTTGTTGGACTTCTGCAAACCGAATGTTCAAAAGTACAATTCCGCTCATATGACGCTTGCGGAAGTGATTCAAGTGATTGTACAGGCTGAGGCTGCCGGATTGACTACTGTCAGACTTCATACCGGCGATCCTTCAATCTACGGTGCAATCCAAGAGCAGATGGACGAGCTTGAAAAGCGTAATATTAAATTTGACGTGACGCCGGGTGTCAGTTCTTTCCTTGCTGCCGCCGCTGCGCTCAAGCAGGAATACACCCTCCCGGGTATCACCCAGACAGTCATAATAACCCGTCACGGTGGGCGTACGCCTGTGCCGGAGCGTGAGAGCTTGAGAAATCTTGCAAAACATCAAACTACAATCTGTATATTCCTGTCAATAAAAATGATCGCCGAGGTTGTCGACGAGCTCATTGAGGGCGGATTCACGCCCAATACGCCCATTGCTGTCGTGGAGCACGCTTCTTGGTCTGATGAGAAGGTTATTCGTGGGACGCTGGCGACGATTGCTGAACAAGTCAAGGCGGAGGAAGTGGAGCGCACTGCAATGATAGTGGTTGGACACTGCCTTGATTCACACAACGAACAATATCAGCAATCCCAGCTGTATTCGCCAAAGTTTAGCCATATGTTCCGCAAGGCGAAGAATGGATAAATCATATGCGTTTAGAAGAAATCATCAACGAAAATAAGAAAAACCTGAATCAAACGGATATGTTGATATGGAAGTATATATTGAATAATCGCGGTCGAATTCGTCGAATTTCTATACACGAATTAGCAAAAGAGTGCTGCGTATCAAGTACCACCATAGTCAGATTCGCTCAAAAGTTAGGTTTTGACGGTTTTGCTGATCTTAAATCATCATTGAAACACGAAGAAAATCTCGAAAATGAACAAAATCAAGATATTTATAAATCTCTTGAAAATTTTTATTCAAAAACTGTATCGAATTTGATGAAACGTAACTATGATAATGCAAGCCGCCTGATTCGTGAGGCGAACAGAGTTTTTGCATTTGCGTCCGGCTATGTTCAGAGCAATGTCGTCCAAGAGATCAAGCGTCTCTTCTTCTACGATAATGTATTTATATATGACATTGGCGGCAGGGAGGAATTTTACTCTATACTTAAAACTGCAAACAAAGATGATGTATTTATTTTCGTCTCTTTGAGTGGAGAGTCTCACAGTGTCACGGAATTTTCATTGCAATTACAATTAAAAGGTATTCCGTTGATCTCAATCACGCGGTTGCATGAAAATACCCTTGCAAGCCGTTCGACAGAAAATCTCTATGTATTTTCGGAAGAGTTTCAAGTAAATGCTGATGATCAAATATCTTTTAAGTCAATGCTGGCGTATTTTCTGCTGGTTGAGATTTGGTACGTCAATTATCGAATTTATGTCAAAAACGAAGAAAAATTTCTGCAACAAAGTACATAATTTGTAACAAAATTCAGATAGGTGTTGTTAGTTCTAAATGCATTGAAAGTATTGATTTCAGTGCATTTTTGCTTTATTATGCTTGCAAGATAAGTTTTCAAAAAGTCAGAGGCGTTGAAACAAATTTCAAAAATATTAATTGACGGGAGGTAATTCAAATGCTCATCGACAAAGACGTTATCATGCAAAAAGTACAGCGTTTCGGTGGCGCAATGTTCACGCCGGTTATAATGTTTGGCGTGTTCGGTATCTTCGTTGGTATTTCGATTTTGTGCAACAATCCTATGATTTTGGGATCGATTGCAGAGGAAGGAACGGCGTGGCACAATTTCTGGTACATTGTGGAGCAGGGGTCTTGGACAGTATTCAATCAAATGGCTCTGCTGTTTTGTATTGGTTTGCCGATTGGACTTGCAAAGAAAGAGAACGCCCGTGCAGCTATGGAGTCTTTCCTGATTTTTATGATTTTCAACTATTTCATTCAGGCTATGATGACTCTTTGGGGACCGAGTTTCGGCGTTGATTTTTCAAAAGCTGCGGGAGCCGGCACAGGTTTAACGATGATTGCAAATATCAAGACACTTGACACAGGTATCGTTGGCGCGATCATCATTGCCTCGATTTCAGTCTGGCTGCATAATAAGCTGTTTGACGTGAATGTTCCCGATTATATGGGTATCTTCAAGGGTTCCTCGCTTGTTGTAGTTGCAGGTTTTGGATTGATGATTCCCGTTGCATATATTTTCTGCTTGGTTTGGCCGCAAGTTCAAGCTGCAATCGCCTCTTTGCAAGTATTTTTGACGAGTGCAGGAGTTTTCGGAGTTTGGTTGTATACTTTCCTTGAGAGATTTTTAATTCCGACAGGATTGCACCACTTTATCTATCTGCCGTTTATCTTTGGGCCGGCTATCGTTGACAACGGTATTCAACCGTATTGGCTGGAGCATATCAAAGAATTTGCCGCATCAACTCAACCTTTGATAGATTTGTTCCCTCAAGGCGGTTTTGCACTTCACGGTATGAGTAAGCTGTTTGGTTGCCCGGGCATTGCACTTGCAATGTATTATACAGCAAAGCCGGAGCGTCGCAAGAAGATAGCTGCACTCGTTATACCTGCGGCGTGTGTTGCGGTATTCTGCGGAATTACCGAGCCTCTTGAATTTACATTCTTGTTCATTGCTCCCGCGCTGTTTGCCGTCCATGCAGTCTTGGCAGCTACTCTCGCCGCAACAATGTATACCTTTGGGGTCACCGGCTATTTTGGGGGCGGTCTTCTTGATTCGGCACTGTTCCAAAACTGGATTCCGCTCTGGACGAATCATTCCGGCACTTACATCACACAGTTGATTATTGGTCTGTGCTTTACGGCTATCTACTTCTTCGTGTTCAGATTCCTGATTATACACTTTGACTTCAAGACACCGGGTCGCGGTGATGAACCGAGCAGCGATAAGTTATTCACTAAGGCTGATTATAAAGCTCGCGAAGGTCAAGGCGGAGCGTCCGGCGGAACAACTGCCGCACCTTCCGGCGATGAAAGAGATATTAAAGCCGCTTACTTCCTGCAAGACCTCGGCGGTAAAGAGAATATTCTCGACGTTACCAACTGTGCAACACGCCTGAGAGTCACCGTTAAAGATGATTCAAAGATTGCTGACGTTGCGACCTTCACGGCACATGGTGCGCATGGTCTCGTTCACAACGGCAGAGCAATCCAAGTCATTGTCGGCTTGAGTGTTCCGCAAGTTCGCGAGAGATTTGAGGCTTTACTCAATGCTCCGGATAAATAATTAATAATTTGGAGGAATTAACATGCAAGACAAAAAGTTTTCGGTAGTAGTTGCCGGCGGCGGCAGCACTTTCACACCGGGGATTGTCATGATGCTGCTTTCTCATCAAGACAGATTCCCTCTCCGCAAGCTCAAACTCTACGATAACGATCCCGAACGCCAGCAGGTGATTGCTGACGCAATGGCTATCGTACTCAAAGAACGTGCACCGGAGATTGAATTTGTCGCGACGACTGATCCTGAGACTGCCTTCAGTGATATTGACTTTGTTATGGCTCACATTCGCGTTGGAAAGTATGCAATGCGTGAGCAAGATGAAAAAATTCCTCTCAAGTATGGCGTCTTAGGGCAAGAGACTTGCGGACCCGGTGGAATTGCTTACGGTATGCGCTCAATCGGTGGGATTGTTGAGATTGTCAAGTATATGGAGAAATACTCGCCTAATGCTTGGATTCTCAATTATTCCAACCCTGCGGCGATTGTTGCTGAGGCTACACGCAGACTCTGCCCGAACTCGAAAATCATCAACATCTGTGATATGCCGGTTGACATTGAAGAGAAGATGGCGCAGATTGCAGGGTTCAAGTCACTCAAAGAGTTAGAGTTCAAATACTTTGGACTTAATCACTTTGGCTGGTGGACGAGTATCAGAGACAAGCAGGGCAATGATCTCATGCCGAAGATTAAAGATTACGTCTACAAACACGGCTACAATCTGAAATATCTCAAAGGCGACGAGGGTGTCCAGCACGTCGATCCGAGCTGGATTGTGACTTTTGAAATGGTCAAGGAATTTGCGCCGATTGATCCCAATACCTTGCCGAATACTTATCTGAAATATTATCTCTGTCAAGATGAGATTGTCAAGCACTCCGATCCGAATCATACCCGTGCAAATGAGGTTATGGAAGGGCGTGAGAAGAATATTTTTACTGAATGTCGCAGGATTAAGGAAGTCGGCACTGCGAAGGATACGAATATCGAAGTTGACGCTCACGCCTCATTTATAGTTGATTTGGCGACGGCTATTGCCTTCAATACAAAGGAGCAAATGCTGTTGATTGTTGAGAACAAAGGCGCGATTAAAAATTTCGATCCGACTGCAATGGTTGAAATCCCCTGCATTGTTGGCAATCAAGGGCCGGAGCCGCTCGTTGTCGGTGAGATTCCACAATTCCAAAAGGGTCTCATGGAGCAGCAGGTATCAGTTGAGAAATTGGCGGTTGAGGCTTGGATTGAACATTCTTATCTCAAACTCTGGCAGGCAATCACACTTTCAAAGACTGTGCCGAGTGCGAAAGTTGCTAAATTGATTCTTGATGATTTAATCGCGGCAAATAAAGGCTATTGGCCGGAACTTAAATAATATGGATCGTTGAAAACATTGTATTAAATTAGAGGAGGTGGCGGCGACTTTCGTGATAGAAGGTTGCCGCATTTTTATGAACAATCTTAAATGGTGGCAGAAGACGGCCGTCTATCAGATTTATCCGAAGAGTTTTATGGACACTACCGGCAGCGGCACAGGTGATATTGCAGGAATTACTCAAAAGTTGGATTATCTGCAAAAGCTGGGGATTGGGGCTATTTGGCTGACTCCGATTTACCCTTCACCTATGGTTGACAACGGCTATGACATTTCTGACTACACGGCGATTGATCCGCGCTACGGCACGATGAGCGACTTTGAGAAATTGATTGCTGAGGCCGATAAGCGCAATATCAAAATCATTATGGACTTGGTCTATAATCATTCGTCAGATCAACATAAATGGTTCCTTGAGTCAAAATCGAGCCGTGAAAATCCGAAATCTGACTGGTATATTTGGCGTGACGCAAAGCCCGACGGCAGTGCTCCGACAAATTGGCGCGGAATTTTTGGTGGAAGTGCTTGGGAATGGTGCGAGGAAAGGCAGCAATATTATCTGCACACCTTTGCGACGCAGCAGCCGGACTTGAATTGGGAGAATCCCGACGTTCGTCAAGCACTCTACGACGCCGCCAACTTTTGGCTTGATAAGGGCGTCGGCGGATTCAGAATTGACGCCATTGTCTACATCAAGAAACCGAAGGATTTTGTTGACGGTGAGCCTGATTCTGCGGACGGGTCTTCAGCCATTCACGATGCAATAGCAAACACTTCGGGGATTTTGGATTATTTGTACGAGTTCAAGGAGAAGGTTTTCAAGGGGCACGATATTTTCACCGTTGCCGAGGCGAACGCCGTCAAGCCGGAAGAGTTGAAATATTGGGTCGGTGAGCAGGGAGCCTTTGATATGCTCTTTGAGTTTAGCCATAGTAATGTTATGTTCCCGACAGGTGAGATATGGCACAGTTGGAAACCGTTCAAACTCACTACACTCAAGAAAGCACTGACGGCAAGTCAAACCGCAACCGCACAAAATGGCTGGTATCCGATTTACTTTGAGAATCACGACAAGCCGCGCTGTGTGAATACATTCTTGCCGAAAGGTGCCGATCCCATTAAAGCGGCGAAGGCTATGGCAACCGTTCTCTTGACGCTCAGAGGGACGCCATTCATCTATGAAGGGCAAGAGCTTGGTATGACTAATGTGGCTTGGGATTCAATCGACAAATATAATGACATTTCCTCTCATGGTCAATATGAAATATCTCTGAATGACGGCTTTACACCTGAGCAAGCGTTGGAATTTGTCCACCTCTTCAGTCGCGACAATGCCCGCACGCCTATGCAGTGGTCAAAGGAAGTCAACGCAGGGTTTACGACCGCTCAACCCTGGCTGCCTGTCAATGAAAATTATTTGACAGTCAACGTCGAAACAGAAGACCTTGACAAGAAGTCCGTGCTGAACTACTTCAGAAAGCTCACCAATTTCAGAGAACACAACGAAATCTTGCTGAACGGCAATTATGAAGAGCTGCTCAAAGATGATGAGAGAATTTATGCCTTTTCACGTTCAACTCAGGGCAGTAAAATGTATGTACTTATCAATTTTACCCTTGACGAAGTTTCAATCCAAGCGGACTTCCTGAATCGTGCGAATTTCGTATTTGGGAATTATGAGGGCAGTGACAAGAGAAGGCTGCGTCCGGTGGAGGCCGTTATTTACGAGGAGACGTTTTAATGAAAATTGCAGCAAGTGACTATGACGGGACACTCTTTCGCAACAGGACAATCAGCTCTGAAAGTGTCCAAGGTGTGCATAAGTGGAGAGCCGCCGGAAATAAATTCGGGCCGGTTTCCGGTCGTGATTATGGAATGCTTATGCCGCAGCTCAAGCATTACGGTATTGAGTACGACTTCGCGATTTGCAACAACGGCGGGATCATTCGCGACAAAGAAGGCAATGTACTTTACGAGGGGAATATTGCCGGTCAAGTTTTGAAGGCGATGAGCGAAGAGGAACTTGTGAGGCACTCGTTCCACTTTGCCTTCTCCGCCAGAGATGTTACCTATCTCTGCCACGAGTCGGAAGGTTCCTGGATTATGCGAGAGGCTAAAGAATGGGATTTTCCGATAATCAAAATCACCGAATCAGAGATTTCAAATTTAAATGATATACATCAATTCTCGCTGGGATTCAAAAAAGCTGAAGAGGCCGCCGAGTGTGCTGCCATTCTGAATAAAAAGTTCAGTGAAAATATCCGTGCCTATCCGAATGCTTGCAGTGTTGATATTACGCCATTGGACGTGAGCAAGCGGCAGGGGCTGGAAGGTCTGATGAATGCTATGAAGTGGGCGGACTGTGAGATTTACGTTATTGGCGATGAGGTCAATGATTTGCCGATGATTAAGGCATTTGGCGGCTACACTGTCAATACTGCCCGCGATGTAATACAAAAGCAAGCCCGCAAGGTCTTTTCGGACGTTGGGGCAATGCTGGAATATTTTTTGTAGTATCGAGAGGTTTTGAGAATGGATTTCAAAGATAAGGTGGTTTATCAGATTTATCCGAAGTCGTTTCAAGATTCCAACGGAGACGGGCTTGGTGATCTGCGGGGGGTGATTGGGCGGCTTGATTATCTCAAGGAGCTTGGTGTGGATTATCTTTGGCTGACGCCGTTTTTCGTTTCGCCGCAGAATGACAACGGCTATGATGTGGCTGATTATCGCAATGTCGATCCGCGTTTTGGAAGTATGGCTGATGTTGAGGAACTGATTGACGAGGCGGACAAGCGCGGAATGGGGCTTATGTTTGATATGGTTTTCAATCATACTTCAACGGAGCACGAGTGGTTTCAACGTGCCCTCAAAGGTGAGCAGAAATATATTGACTATTATATCTTTAAAGACGGCTCACCTGACAAGGCACCGACGAATTGGGTGTCAAAGTTTGGCGGCAGTGCCTGGCAGTATGTTGAGCAGCTCAGAAAGTGGTATCTGCACTTGTTTGATGTGACGCAAGCCGACCTCAACTGGGAGAATCCTGCTGTCCGTGAAGAACTCAAGGATATTTTGAGATTTTGGAAGGGTAAGGGCGTAAAGGGTTTTCGCTTTGATGTCGTCAACCTGATTTCAAAAGGCGAGTACAAAGATGATGACGTTGGTGACGGACGCAGGTACTATACTGACGGGCCCCGTATTCATAAATTTTTGAAAGAGCTTGTCAGAGATTCGGGAATAGAGGGAATGATTACCGTTGGCGAGATGTCCTCAACGTCCATTGAGAACTGTATAAAATATTCTAACCCCTCCGAGTGCGAGCTTTCAATGGTTTTCAGTTTTCATCATCTCAAGGTTGATTACAAAAACGGGCAAAAGTGGGAGCTTATGCCGCCGGATATTAAGGCACTCAAGGATTTATTTGAGGAATGGCAAGTCGGTATGCAGAATGGCAATGCGTGGCTTGCAGTATTCTATAACAATCACGATCAACCGCGTGCAGTTTCAAGATTCGGTGATGACACAAAATATTGGAAAGAATCAGCAAAGATGTTGGCGGCATCAATCCATTTTATGCGTGGCACCCCATACATTTATCAAGGTGAAGAGATTGGAATGACTGACGCCGGTTACGATTCTATCGGGCAGTATCGCGATGTTGAGAGTCTCAATTACTACAAGATTTTGATTAATGAGGGCAAGTCAAAGGAAGAGGCTCTCCGCATTATTGGCGAACGCTCACGCGATAACGGGCGTACTCCTATGCAGTGGTCCAGTCAGTCTCAAGCCGGATTCAGCGAAGTGGAGCCTTGGATTTCCATTCCGAGTAATTATTTGAGAATCAATGTTGAGGCCGAACAAGCGGACGATGATTCAATATTGGCTTTCTACAAGCAGCTTATTCGACTCCGCAAGCAATACAGAGTGATTTCTGAGGGCAGTATTGAATTTTTGGAAAGAAATAACCCTGATGTATTGGCATATAAGCGAATACTCGGCGATGATGAGATACTGGTTTTTTGCAATTTCCGTGGTCGCAATGTCAATCTTCTTGAGAGCAACCTTGCCGATTTGAAGGGCAGATACCGAAAGTTGATTGGGAATTATCCGAATTTTAATGAGCAGCTACGTCCTTTTGAGGTGATTGCTCTTCACTGAGGGGAGGGGGATATTCTCTATTCAGTCAATCGACAAAGCCCCGTGCAGCCGCCTCGTTGACGAATTCATCATACAACTGCATTGCCTTTTGATGATTTTCGCGAATGTAGTCAAGTTTGGAGGTGTCGTTCTCGTCAAGGTAGGCGTGACCTGCCATTTCAAGCTCTTTAGCTTGGTCTGAGAGGATCTTGCCGCCGACGCTTAGGGAGCCGGACTTCAAGGCGTGAATGAAGGTTGTATAGTCCTTCCAGTTTTCGCTGTCAAAGGCTTTTTGCAACTTCTCCTGCGTTTCGGGCTTTTTGTCGCAGAACATCTTGATGAACTCTTTGTACATATCCTCCATACCGCCGCAATACTGCATTCCCAACTCATAATCAATATACTGCTCGGCGGTTGAGGGGGTGGTATCGTTTTCGGTAGTTTCTACAGTTTCGACAGCCTCAATGTCTTTTGAAGTGCCTGAAGTTTCGGCAGCGTCCGCATCATTTGGCAGATACTCCGCCTCGTCTGCGGGGGTGTCTTCTTCGTCCGTATCAATTATCTTTTCCGGCGGCAGGTATTTCTGCAGCATTCTCTCAAGTGCCTTGCTGTCGACGGGCTTGGAGAGGTAGTCAGTGAAGCCCTTGCTGAGGAACATCTCCTTGACGCCGCTGATAGCGTTTGCCGTGAGGGCTATCACCGGCGTGTCAAGATTCTTGCTGTTTTCGAGGGTCTTTGAACGCTCCAGAGTCTCAATTCCGTCCATTTCCGGCATCATATGATCCAGGAAGACGACGTCATAGTGGTGTTCGGCGAGCTTTTCCAGGCAGTCCTTGCCGCTCATGCTGCGGGTGATTTTGATTTCTGTCTTTTTCAGGAGATTCTCCACAACGAAGAGGTTCATATCACTGTCATCAACCACCAGAATCTCGGCGTCCGGCGCAATGAAGGATTCGTGATAGTCCTTCTGCCGGCGGATATACTCTTCAGCCCGCATGCGGAAGTCCCCAAGCGGCTCATATTTCTCTACCTTCTGCGGCAGGATTATCGTGAAAGTGCTGCCCTTGCCGTACTCGCTCTCGACTTTCAACTCTCCGCTCATCATCTTGACCAGCTTGATTGTGATCGACAGCCCCAAGCCCGTACCCTCAACAGTGCGATTTTTTTGTAAGTCAAGCCGCTGGAACTTGCTGAAGAGTTTGGGCAAGTCCTCCTCCTTGATTCCGAGGCCGGTATCAATCGAACTGAAGTACATCATTGCCGTGCCGTCCGCCATTCGCTGCCACGATACCTTGAAGGTGACGCTGCCCTTCTGCGTGTATTTGACGGCATTGTTGAGAATGTTGACTATGACTTGGCGGATCCTCACCTCGTCGCCGTAGAGGACGTCGGGGACGCTCTCATCAACGTCAATATTGAAGGCAAGCCCTTTCTGCTCGGCTTTGAAACGCATCATATTGAAGATATCATTCAAGACGCTGCTCAGATAGTAGGTCGTGTCGACAATCTCCATTTTGCCGCTCTCGATCTTGCTGAAGTCCAGAATGTCGTTAATCAGCGACAGAAGGGTCTCGCCGGAGCTTTTGATATTCCAAGCATAAGTCCTCAGCGGCGAATTGGGGGGGGCTTCTCTCAGAATCATCTCGTCCATACCCAAAACGGCGTTGAGCGGCGTCCTGATCTCGTGAGACATATTCGCCAGGAACTCACTTTTAGCTTGATTGGCACGGTCTGCCTCGTCCTTTGCCTCGCGAAGTTCGTCACTCTCGGCAACTTTCAATTCAGCGGTGAAGGAATACAGGGTGAAGGTGCCGAATAAGACAATCAAGAGGAAGAAGACCCAGACGACAATCCTGTGGACTTTGAAGATCTCGCCGACCGCCGTGTTCCAGTCAACATAACCCACCGCCACAAAGTTTTCCTTGATGTGAGCGGCGAAGATGATGTAATTCTCGTCAATGGCGGGAGAATAGATAGCCTCCGCGTTTTTGTTCGCAATCTTTGTGATGATTTGCTCGTAGCCTTTGGGCAGATCCAAGTTTTTATCGTAAAACCTGTTGCCTATCCCGAAGTCGGTGCTGGGGACGATGACCTTGTTGAGGGTGGTGTCGCAGATGATGATGTCCTTGCTCAGCGAAGTCTCAAGGTGAAAGTATTTATCCTTCAAGACCCTGTCGCTGTAGATTTTGTAGACCACAAAGCGGACATTGCCGCTGTAGAGCACGGGGACGCTCATCACAAGGCCGACGTTATCGTAGTAGGCGACAAGGCTTTCGCCGATGATAGAGCTTTTAACCTGCATTTTGGCGGGTTCGGGGAGGACTGTACCGGCAAGCAGATTCATTGAAGTGTCACAAATGCCCGCCGTTACGCCGGACTCGCCGAGGACGACTGCCGAGATCAAAGTCTCCGGCGTCACAATCCCCGCCTCAAGCTGCTTGGCGTAACGATTGAGCTGAATGAGTTCGCCGTCGAATCGCTCATTTGCTATTTGCGAGGTTATCTCCGCCTGCATGCTGACGAAGTCCTCAACCTCATTCTGCAGGAGCGTCTCCATTTTGGTCAGCACCAGCCAGCCTATCAGCGTCAAGATTGCCAGGAATATCACAAACCTGCTGACGAGTGTCAAGGCGAAGCGGAATACATTCTTCTTGCCGCCTTCGATTTTTTCAGTTTCCAATTACTCTCACCCCTTTGACAAGCCAATTCATATTCTTCTGCAGACTCTGAAAGCTGATAGATTCATTCGCCGCACACCTTCGGACGCCGTTCCTGTCGAAGATCTCGCCGGAGAAGATGCTGCGGCCGTTCTCAATCTCCCATATCGCCGTATCCAGCAACACACGCTCACGCCTGGTTATATCGCTCAATATCTTCAAGTCGGTCATTTGAGAGGAGAGGCCGGCACTGTGGGCACCTTTGATGTTGTTGCTGTGGTAGAAGGTCATCAAATCCCTGTACATAGCCTTCCAGTCAATGGTGAGGGCGGCAATGCAGTGGGCGTTGGAGGGGTAAACGGCATTGTAGGCGATGAAGTCCACGCCCGTCCGCTCGGCGGCTTTGGGTATGGTGTCGCTGTTTTGATGATAGGTCAAGACGTCAACGTGCTCTGCCTTGAGGTTTTGGACAGCCTGTTCCTCAATGGTGGGCTTATCCCAACCGCCCGTCCAGCTTACCAAGACCTCAACGTTGGGATTGACACGTTGGGCACCGATAGCGAAGGCGTTGATACCTTGATTTACTTCAGAATCGACGAAGGGTGCGATGAAGCCGATTTTGTTGGTTTTGGTGTGGAGGCCGGCGAGGATCCCCGACAGATAGGAGACCTCATGAGCGAGAATGGAGTATGAGCCGGTCGACCAGAGGGCGGAGATACTCTCAATGGAGAAGAAGGCAACCCTGGGGTAGTCTTTCTCGAACTTCTCGACGTCGTAGCGGTGGCAGCCGTTGGGCAAGAGGATAATGCTTGCACCGCGGGCGGCAACATCATCAACGGCAGCCTTACATTCAGAGTAAGTGGGGAGGGTATTCTCCTTGACAATCAGATCGCAATCAAGCTGGTCACAGACACCCTTGACAGCGAGGTACTGGGAGCTATTCCAACCGACCTGAGACCTTTCGCCGGAGAGAATGAGAGCAATCTGCCTTCTGCCGTGCCACGCCTCAGCACCGAAGAAGGAGATCGAAATCAGAATGGCGAACATCAAGAGCACGGCAACGAAGACATTCAGAATGTAGAATCTTCGCGAGAGTACCTCATCTGCCGAGCGTGCGGGCGATATCTTCCTTAAGTCCAACAGTATCACCTCTGACGTGATTAATGATCTTGATATGATTATGATTCTCCACAAGGTGGGAATCTCCTGCAATGTGGGGTATAATGTTAGTGATAGTGGAGATGTGGGAAGGAGTGGGAATGGATATGATGTACTATGTACTGCTGGTGATGAGTAGGGTGGCGTGCCTGATGCCGTGGTGGGTATGCAGGGAGGTGGGACGGCTGGTGGCACGGGCGGCGTGGGTGGTGCTGCCGACACGGCGGAAGGAGACGGCACGGGGCAACGTGATGCGGTGCCTGGGGGCAGACGCCGAAGAGGCAGAGCGAATCAGCAAGGCGAGCACGGTGCAGTGGGGCGACCTTATCTTTGAGGTTCTGAGGTTCCCTGTCCTCAAGAAGACGATGAAAGAGCATGTCAAGATTGAGGGGCTGCACTACTTGACGGACTACATCAACTCACCCGATAGGAATGGTA
>CAJODU010000027.1 GCA_905233325.1 uncultured Selenomonadaceae bacterium | reverse complement strand
ATTATATTAAAGCAATCTTTAGAAGAAGTATCCTCAACAATTTCTACATCTATCTTGAGTTTTTTAAAGTCATCTTTGAGCTTTTCGGCGAGAGCGTGGACGATAGGAAATTCAGTTGCAAAGTGACCGGCATCTACAACGTGAATTTTATTTTCTATGGCCGCCTGTGCCTCGTGATACTTGACATCACCCGTAACGAAAGCATCAGCACCAAGGAATTTAGCTTTAGCGATAAACTCACTGCCCGCACCGCCGCAGATCCCCACCTTTTTGATGAGGAAGTCACCGGCATTGATTAGCCTGATATGATCGGCTTTGAGCAGCTTTTTGACGTGGAAGGCGAATTCTTTAAATGACATATCTCTTTGAAGTTGACCTATTCTCCCAAGAGAGAGCTCCTCGTCAAAGGGTTTAATATCAACAAGCCCAAGTTTGTGAGCAAGCACATCATTGACGCCACCCTCAGCACTGTCAAGGTTGGTGTGAGCGGCAAAGCAAGCAATATCGTTTTTGATAAGGCTGCTAATCTTGCGACCAAGCGGCAAGTCAGTTCTGATACTTTTAACCGGCTTGAAAATCATAGGGTGGTGAGTGACGATCATCTGTGCCTTGATATCAATCGCCTCTTGAATCATCTCTTCACTGAGGTCAAGGCAGATCAAGATTTTATTGACTGCTTGATGGGGATCACCGACAAGCAGACCGGGGTTGTCCCACTCTTCCGCTAAATGTTTTGGTGCAATTCTGTTCATTGCATCACAGATTGTCTGTACTGTTGTTTTTTTCATAAAGTTTTGTCCTCAATTCCTTTATTTGATTTTCGATTTCTATATATTTATCACTATTTTTGGCTCTTTCACTTTTTGACATTGAATTATAGACTTTTTGAAGTTTTTCGATTTTTGCATTAATATATTTTTGAAGTAATGGCGATTTTGATTTTTTGGTAGGTTTTGATCTGCCAAAATTTCTGCTGAGGCAAATAATCTCGTAAATTATACCGTCAACTTCCGCCAAGTCCTCGTCCTCAATGTAAAAATTATTATCTGTCGCCCATTGACGGACTCTCTCAACAACATTCATCGGCTGAAGTATAATTTTTTCAACTTTGGAAACAATTTCCGGCGAGGCGTCAAGAATCTCACACATCAAGGCACCGCCCATACCTGCAATGCAAATAACATCAACCTCACCGACGTTTAAAGACTTTAGACCGTCACCGAGACGCAAGTCAACATTGTTTGCTATACCGGCATCTTTGATATTTTTCTGCGCGGCTGCCAAGGGTTTAGGGTTTTTGTCACTCGCCACTACAAATTCAGCAATATTTCTCTTGATAAGCTCAATCGCCAAGTAGCCGTGATCTGTTCCAATATCCGCGACTCTGCTGCCGCTCGGCACAAAATCCATTATTGCCTTTAATCTTGAATCCACATTTATCGCCTCGTGAGATTTTACAGGGACAATTCTATAGTGAATGTCACCAACTGCCCGTCTGATTTTGTATCAGAATTTTTTAGACGAACGCTTTTAAAAACATCACTGTCATTTTCCAACGCTTTAACATAATTACCAACTGCCTCATAACTTATGGCCTCGCCTTTAATCTCAATATTTCCGCCCTCCAAGGAGTGAATAGCTTTAAGCCAGACGCCTTGAATTTTGATTGTACCAAAGTGAATCAGCAGCCCACGCCAAGGAAAGGTATTTTCAGATAAATCTGTGATTATTTGATTCCTCTCTTTCAAGGCAGCTAAATCCTTATTAATGAACTCTTCCTTGCGTCGATCTGATTCTAAAAGGGCATACTGTTTCCTTTTGCTCTCCAAATTAGCCTTAACCTGCCTGTACTCCCAATAATCAAGCGTACCTACCACAGCTATTATGAGGAAAGTCACCAACACTATCGCTGCGGTAAGATTTCTATAGTTCCAGCCATCAAGGTCGGTCGTCTTTTCTTGCAGGAAGTTGGGATTTGTCTTATAAGCAAGGCACTTCGCTGCAAAGGCGGCTTTCATTCCACCGCGTTCAAGGAAGTCAGTATTTGCACCTGCTAAATCAATATTTTCGATTTTTTCGATACCATCAGGCATAGCCGTCAAGGCTAAAAGTTGTATTCCATTCATCTGAAAGGCTTGTATATATCTTGTTACATCTGCATTTGAGATACCTTCCATCCACACGCCCGAATCAGTCTCCAGGAATGAATATTTAAAAGTGTCGGCTTCAAAATTCCCCGCCACTGCAATCTGATATTGAACATTATTTTTGATTTTGTCTTTTGGTATGTTCGATAAATCCTCAATCTCGGTTACCACCTTATCAGTGTCCAGACAGAAGGCGACCGTATCAATCTGCCAAGCATTTATACAAAATGAGGCGGATTTTTTGACTACCAGATCCAAGATACTTTCCTCTGAACTGTCCTCATCAAGTATATCATCATCCAGGGCGTCAAATTCCATTAATATAGCTCGACTTCTGTCACTGAGCTGACCTTTTACAAATGGCGTCAATTCAGCCGTGTCAACAATTCCCCAGATGGGTATTGAATCATCTTCAGTAGTAATTAATCCTAACTTTACGAAGAATATTTTGCTGCCGTCGAAGTATATTCCGGCAGTCTTGACAAATTTTTTCTTTAAAGAGCAAGCTGATAATATGTCAGTAAAGATAGCCTTCAAATTTGTTAAATTCATACTCGTCGTTGTTTTCTCCGTCAGTTTTCTTTTTGACGGAAACATATCCTAAAACTCTTCTGTAAACCGAATATTCACCATAAGTATAATTTGGCAATTCGGCTAAAGCCATAATTACAATTTTTTCATATCTTTTGGATTTATCAATATAAATGGTGACCATTGCTTCTTGATCGTATACCTTAGCAGAATAGACTTTCGGACTTGTATCAAAATCCATTTTTTTGTATTTCTCAAAATTGCCGGAAATGTCAGCTAACATCATATTGAAATGACTGTCTGCCAGATTTTGAAGTTGTGTTTCAATTTTATAATATCGTGTTATATCCGCTTGACGTGCCGCTATGTTCGACACCCCTGCAACCATCAACGATATTATGAGCATTATGCACAGTGCCGTCAATGATACTATACCCTTCTCACCCATCTTGCAAACCTCGCATAAACACCACAGTAGTCAGTGTGATTCTGTGATTGGTAGTGAGACTCTCAGCTTCTATTTTGATATATAACAACTTGGGACGATTGGGTATTTGATGATAATCAAATTTCCTTACAACGACAGCCGAGGCAAAACTTCCGCCGGTTATAGGAGAACTTTCACCATTATAATATATAGACCCATAACTTAATTTATACCAGGGCTTGCCAATGGCTCTTTCTTGTAATTTGTCAAACGACGGCATTGTATGTTGATATAATCTCAATCTATCGGAAAGATCTATTTTGTAAGCTATTTGTGCATCTGAGACTATTCTATTCATAGCTGATTCAATTTCCTGCTGGAGTATGAAGTCCGCAAACATATATCTGCACTTTGTCCAGGAATTTGTAAAAATATTGTTCAACGACAAGAGCAAAACTACTATCAAGGGCAGCCCTATCAACAATTCAAAGAATACAAGTCCTCGCTCATTAAGTCGTAGTCGCTGCAGTGGTGGGAATAATCCAAATATCCTTAGTGATTTCCTCATAGTTGTTGTCATCATTTCCATAGCTGCTGTTGTTGTTGACAGTCCAGCTCACAGTCACAGTCACATTGCCCTTGGTTGTGCTTGATTCATTGATTTTGGTGTCGATGTTAAATCTTACGATTCCACTGATTCCAAAGAAATTTTCACGAATAAGATCGTCAGCAGTCAACAAGGTATCAGAAGGCACTTGGAATGAAGAACGATCAAGATTGTATTCCTCTATCTCAGCTATTCGGGCATTTGCGAGATGTATGGCGGCAGTCCTGATTGCAGACATTCTGTCACTTCTGATTGCCAATTCCAGAGCATTTACAACCAGCAGAGCAGCAAAGGAAACTATCATAGTCAAAAATAGAACTTCTATAAAGATAAAGCCCTTATTATTGCGTAGAATATTAAGCATTTTGTCACCTTTTAGTATTTTATATTGTCAAGGCGAAACTGTCAAATTTTTTTGCTCATATTCTTTAAATGTTGAGGTTGGATTTGATGCGTTTCATTGCCTCGACAGTATTTTCACGATTACCAAAAGAAGTCAATCTGAAATAGCCCTCACCGCAGGGACCAAAGCCTGCGCCGGGTGTTCCGACTATATTGACTTCATTAAGGAGCTTGTCGAAGAAGTCCCAGCTCTTCATTTCGTTCGGCGTCTTGAGCCAGATATAAGGAGCATTGACGCCGCCGTAGACTTGAAGACCAACTTCACTGAGACCCTCGCGAATGATTTTAGCATTATCCATGTAGTAGCTGATGAGTTCCTTGACTTGTGCCTGTCCTTCGTCGGAATAGATAGCCTCTGCACCGCGCTGGACGATATAAGCAGTGCCGTTGAATTTAGTCGTCTGTCGACGCAGCCAAAGGTTTTTAAGCGGCACTCTCTCACCATTCTTGTTGACACCTGTCAACTCACGAGGAATGACAACATAGCCGCAGCGTGTACCTGTGAAGCCCGCCGTCTTGCTGAATGATCTGAACTCAATGGCACAATCGCGAGCACCGTCAATCTCATAAATCGACTTCGGCACGCCGTCCTCAGTAATATAAGCAGCATAGGCAGAGTCGTAGAAGATGATAGAATCGTTCGCCTTGGCATAGTCAACCCATTTTTTGAGGGCGTCCTTTGAGAGTGTAGTGCCGGTGGGATTGTTCGGCGAGCAGAGATAGATCAAGTCAACGTGTTCTGCAGGTATGGACGGTGAAAAGTCATTATCAGAAGTGCAGGGCAGATAGACAACGTCCTCAAAGTGTCCGTCAGTTTTCAGATCACCGGTGCGTCCTGCCATTACGTTAGTGTCAAGGTAGACGGGATAGACGGGATCTGCAATCGCAATCTTGTTATTGAGACCGAATATCTCTTGAATGTTGCCGCAGTCGCACTTTGAGCCGTCACTTATGAATATCTCATCAGCCTCGACGTTGAGACCGCGGCGTTTATAATTGTATTCGGCAATCTTATCGCGCAGGAAGTCATATCCCTGCTCCGGTCCATAGCCACGGAAGGTTTTGGCACTTGCCATCTCATCAACCGCATGTTTCATCGCGTCAATGCAAACCTTCGGCAAAGGTTGCGTCACATCACCAATACCCAAGCGAATGATCTTGACGCTTGGATTTTTTGATTGAAACGCAGCAACACGCCTTGCAATCTCACTAAAAAGATAACTGCCGGGCAATTTTTGATAATTGTCATTAATATATGCCATGTGTACACCTCTAAAAATATAAATATCACTGATACTAAACAGCCGCCTCATCTACCAGGCGGCTTTTAAATCTATTCTTCCGTCAAAGATTCATCAGGATTAGCTTGTCTGTTAGCAGGTATTCCCACTCTTTGTTGAGTTCCCTCGTACAGCATTTGGGTTATCTGCGCGGCAAGCGTTGGATCCATCTTTGCAAGTATCTTTCCTGCGGCGTCTTCGTCCATCTTCTGCATTATCAAGACCGCTGTGTCCGCGTCTACATAGCCCAACGCCTCGGCAGCTTCCTCCGCCTTCATATTGCCATATATTCTGGCGAGCTTGGAGACACGCTTTTTCTCTGCCGCCTCACGTTCCTGCATCTGCTTTTCTATGTCTTTTTGTGATACCTTCACTTCTTTGGATTGTTTCTTTTCAGGCTTGACTTCTGCCTTTGCTGAAGGATTATTTCCCGCTAAAGTTGCAGCCGTTTCCGTTTTGGACTTGTCTTCCTGCTCAACCACGACTTCTTCTTCCTCTTCGACGTAACCTTCAGGCTTTTCAAAGAATTCACCAATTACCGGCATTTTCCACAATTTCAAAACTTCGTTGACTTTCTGCGTCTGCTCGCTGTCAATTAGCTGGAAGTAAACACCGGCAATAAATCCGCCGACTGCCAATACCAATAAAATAATTATAAATAATAGGAATTTGACGATCTTCCCTACGAAACCGCCGCCTTTTTTCCCCGCCATTTCCTCACTCCCGATTTATCAATCAGTTTAAAATTTATTTGTACAAATCCATAACACGACCAACATAATGTTGAGTCTCACCATAAGGCGGAATACCGCCATACTTTTGGACAGCACCGGGACCGGCATTATAAGCGGCGACAGCCTTTCTGACATTGCCACCGAAAGTATCCAGCATTTGTTTCAAATACTTGGCACCGCCCTCAATATTCTGCTGCTCATCATAAGGATCAATACCCAAGCCGCGGGCAGTTTCAGGCATAAGCTGCATAACGCCGATTGCACCGGCATCCGAAATGTCAGCTTGATTCATGTTAGACTCTGCAACGGCAACCGCCTTGACAAGTCTCGGATCAACTTCATATTTTTCAGCCGCCGCCTCAATCATCTCTTCAGTGTTGAGATTTGAGCCGAAAGACAATCTCTTCGTCTCACGAGTAGGAGTTTCTACCTCTTCTTCGTCGACTCTTTCAGGTTGATGCTCGGTTGGCTTGGAGGATATAGCTGCGAATGGATCTATTGCCTTGTTCACTGAGGAGGGCAGTGCCTCTTCACCGGGGAAAGTGCTTGATGATGAACGAGCGGCAGATTTTGTTGAGATATCCGCTTTATCGGTGTTGACTTTCGTTGATTTATCTGCTAAGTCCGCTCCGAATGTCTCAACTTCTTTTGTACTGTCGACTTTTGCTGCCTTTTGAGTTTTGACGGTTTTTGAAGTTTGATTTACTGTAGATGGGTTGAGCTGCCCTTGAATCTTTTCCAATTCCTTGTTAAGTACAGCTTGGAAGTCCTGCCCTTGAAGACCGCCAATACCAAATTTTTTCTCTATTTCGCCAATGCGCTGCCTTACTCTGTCAACACCGGCAAGGTGACCCTCAAAGCCGGCTATGGCATCAATTCTGTATATCACCAAATCATCGCCCTTCCGTTAATTGCCTCTGACATAGAGCTGCAACCCTATCTCATCAAGCATTTTCTGTTCCTCAAATAATAATTCATCGTTGTATTCTTTCAGACGCTTTTCCTTGAGCTGTTCAATACTCTTCAGATACGTCATCAAGTCCATCAGCGTCTTTAATTTTCGCTGCCTTTCCTCAGTGGTTTTCAATATCAACTGCTGCTGATTGTCTATTTGCTGCTTTTTCCAGTTGAAGAAAGCATTATATGTCATTATCACACCGATTGTGACTTTTTTGCCTTCGCTTGTCAGTTCTGCATATTCTTTTTGCCCCTGTTTCATTTCCTGCAGAAGGGCTTGCAATACCATTTTGTATTCTTCAAGTTTTCTGGATACTTCTGCAAATTTTAATTCTGCATCGTCTTTTTTGCGTCGTGTGACTTTTAGCAGAGTTTCAAGCTGAAATTTAAATTTTTTCATTTTTACCTTACTATATTAATCTATCATTCACTTTAATTTTATCTTTAATTATTAATTAATTCTTCAAAAAATCAAAATCTCCTGCACTATAAATAATCAAAATATTTGACTTTAGCCGCATATTTAGATAAAATAAAAATCTGCAAAACAGATTGCGAAGTATTGAAGATAGAAATGAGGAAATTACAGTGAAATTTGCAAGCAGAATGGATCAATTCGGTGAAGGTGTGTTTGCACGTCTGGCGACAATGAAGAAACAGAAGAAGGCAGAAGGGATTGATATAATAGATCTCAGCATAGGTGCTCCAAATATTCCGCCGCCTCAGCATGTGATGAAAGTTTTAGCTGAAGAGGCAATGAAGCCTGAAAACTATGTCTATGCACTTATGGACACTCGCGAACTTTTAGAAGAGGTCGGCAAGTGGTATAAACGCCGTTATAATGTCGATCTTGACTCTGAAACGGAAATTTGTTCCCTGCTCGGTTCGCAGGAAGGTCTCTCACACATTGCACTGACGCTTATTGATGATGATGAATTGACGCTTGTGCCGGATCCCTGCTATCCCATCTTTGCTGACGGTCCAAAAATTGCCGGATCTAATTTATATTATATGCCTCAAAAGCCGGAAAATGATTATTTGATTAAATTCAGTGATATACCTGTCGATGTGGCACACCGTGCCAAATTCATGGTAGTGAGTTACCCCAACAATCCTACAACGGCGATTGCTCCCGATAGTTTTTATGAGGAGCTGGTTGCCTTTGCCAAGAAGTATGACATTACGGTACTTCACGACAACGCTTACAGTGAATTGGTGTTTGACGGTCACCGCTGCGGCAGTTTCCTTGCGTTCAAGGGTGCCAAAGATGTTGGGGTTGAGTTTAACTCTCTATCAAAGACTTACGGGCTTGCCGGTGCCAGAATTGGATTTTGCCTCGGCAATCGTGATATAGTTTCCTACGTCAAGAAATTAAAATCTAATATGGATTATGGCATGTTTCTGCCGATTCAGAAGGCCGCCATTGCCGCGCTTAGAAGTCCTCAATCAGTAATAGAAGCAACTCGCCAAGCCTATATTGAAAAGATCGATGCCTTGATTGACGGTCTCAACGAAGTCGGCTGGAAGATAGACAAGCCTAAAGCTACAATGTTTGTCTGGGCAAAAATTCCCAACGGTTTTAAAAATTCCGAAGAGTTTACCATAAAACTACTCGAAAAAGCCGGTGTCTTGGTAACGCCTGGATCCGCATTTGGTGCAAGTGGCGAAGGATTTGTCAGAATGGCACTTGTGCAATCAGTAGAAAATATGTGCCGTGTCGCTGAAAAGGTCAGAGTAAGCGGAATATTTTGATTAATTTTTTTCGGGCGAATAAGCCTGTTTTTTTTGCTGAAGTTTTATTGAAGTTTTATCAAAATGGTTATATAATCTAATCGAAGAGGTGAAAATTTTGCTGCCCAAAATAAAATTGTACATAATGCTTGAATTATTGACGACCGCTGTAGCGATAGGCTGGCAGTATGCTCACAAGGGATTAGATGAAGCCATTTTGACGGGGTTGACGGTTATGATTGCCTTCTCGCCGTTTTGCCTTGCCTTGACGACGCCTTTGATATTCAAACGCGCCAAGGAAATGGTCTCTAATATCGGAGTTAAAATGCCAACTGCCGAATCTCTGCTGACGTTGAACACTGTGGATACTGTCGCCATTTCAATGAGCAATATCATAACCGACGGCAACTACTACATTACCGATCTTGTGCCGGAGGGACTTTCCCAAAATACTTTGCTTGCCTATTCCGCCTCCGCCGTTAGTGAGTCTAAACACTTCCTTGCTAAGAAGATTTATGAGACAGCGGAACATCGCAGATTAAATTTGCAAAGAGTGGCTGCCTTCCGTGAGATTTCCGGCTGTGGTGTTGAGGCGTTGATGAATAATACGCCCGTTCGTTTTGGCCGTCCGAAGTGGATCACTTCAGAAAAGGTTGAAGTCAGTTCGGAAATTTTGACTAAAGTCGATCAGCTCGCCGCGAAAGGCAAAACTCCGCTCCTGTTGCTGATGGGAAGAATGGTCAGAGGTATTGTCGCACTGAAAGATGAAATAGATTTAGATGCAAAAGATTTTCTTGATCATCTCAAAAGGCTGAATTTTGAGACTGCCCTGCTGAGTTCTGAATCAAAAAAGACCGTCCACGCTGTAGCGAAGAATATATCAGTTGACAATGTGAGGGCTGCTCTTACTTCAGAGGGCAAGGCTCGCGAAGTTCAATTAATGCGTGCTCACGGAAAATATGTGGCAATGATTGGCAAAGATGTCGTCGATCTGCCGGCGATGATAAATGCGGACACATCTGTACTTTTGACAAGCAACAATCTAAAATTGGTTGATGATCAAATTCACATAGATTTTGAAATTAGTAAACTGGAACAATTCTTGGAATTACTCAAAATTGCAAAAAAAATCAGCGAAACTGTCCAACAGAACAGACGCCTTGCATATCTTGCCTGGGTATTGCTGATACCCCCCTCATTGATGATGATGTTGGAGAATCCGCCTATACCGTTTAATCCACTCTTTGCAGCAGTCGGAATGTTGATATTTATCATTTTGATTTTGGCAAATTCCCTGCGCGTCAAGCCGATTTCACCTTCAAATACATGATCTTTAGAATGGAGAATCTAATTTATGTCACCTGTAAATTTAGAGCAGAAATTTCTTACAAATAATTTAGAGAAAAGGATAGAGAACTATTGGGACAAACGCAGCACAGATTTCAGTCGTGTTCGTCGAATTGAATTAGCCGGTGAGAATGGCAGGGCTTGGCTCTCGCTGATACAACAACATTTACCGTCAACAGAACCTCTGAAAATTTTGGACGTTGGCACCGGCGCAGGTTTTTTCGCAATACTTTTGGCTGATTGCGGTCATCATGTGACTGGTATTGATATGTCACTGAAGATGATTCACGAGGCAAAGAAAAATATGCTGGAGTTCGGAGGCCGCGCAGATTTTGTCAAGATGAATGCTCAAGACTTGTGCTTTGATGATGAGACTTTTGACGTCGTGATAAGCCGCAACCTCACTTGGACGCTGCCGGACGCCATGCAGGCTTATCGCGAGTGGCACAGAGTTTTAAAAATCGGCGGTATCTTAATGAATTTTGACTCAGACTACGGCGACAAAAATTTCACAAACGAGCAAACTTGCACAAAGGCCAATGTTGATGATGAAATGCTGATTGAATGTAATGACATCAAGGAACATTTGCGAATCAGTACTCACACCAGACCGAGTTGGGATATAAATCTTTTGAAAACGCTCAATTTTGAGGTAGAATTTGAAGAAGATATTGCTCCTATCGTCCAAAAGGACAAGATTGACTATGATTTAGTACCACTTTTCGCAATTTACGCAAAAAAACAGCATTGATATAGCAGAAGGAGATTTTAATGGATTCATCTCAGTTAAAAGTATTCTGGAAACAAATTTTGGTTAAGATGCAAGAGGTGATCTCAGAGACAGCCTGTCAAAAGTGGTTGGAGCCTCTGATTCCGCTGTCTTTAGAAAAAAATGTACTTTCCCTCGGTATCTCAACGGATTTCAGACGACAATGGATCGAGGAACGCTATCTGTCACACCTTGAAGAGGCAGTCTACAATCTGACAGGTGAACATTTTTCCATAGTGTTGAAGTTAAATCAGTCTGAAGGTAAAAAAAGCTCAAAATCAAAGTCACAAAATGACTTGCAAACCACATTGTCAATACATTCCTTAGATTCCGAATCAGAGGTTCATATTGATCCGTCAAGTGTAGATACCCTTGCCTCAAATGAGAGCAACAATGTTGACGTTCAAGCTGTCAGTGACACTTCTACGCTCATTTCCAAATATACTTTTGAGAATTTCATCATCGGCAAGTCAAATGAATTTGCTCATGCTGCCGCCCTTGCCGTTGCCAAAGCCCCCGGTAAATCCTACAATCCATTTTTCATTTACGGCGGCGTCGGTCTTGGAAAGACTCATTTAATGCACGCTATCGGCAATGCCATAATAAAAAAATCGCCGAGTAAGCGAGTTTTATATGTATCTTCCGAGCAATTCACAAACGAATTGATCAATGCTCTTCGTGATAACAAAATCGGCGGATTTAAACAGAAATATCGCACCATTGATGTCCTTCTCGTTGATGATGTTCAATTCCTCGCCGGTAAGGATTCCACGCAGGAGGAATTTTTTCACACCTTCAACACTCTCTACAACCTTGACAAGCAGATAGTTCTTTCAAGCGACCGCCACCCTCAAAGTGTTTCCGGTATTGAAGAGAGACTGCGCTCACGTTTTGACTGGGGACTGGTAACTGATATTCAGAAGCCTGATCTGGAGACAAGAATCGCCATCTTGCAGAAGAAGGCCATGCTTGAGAATATAGATGTACCCTATGAGGTGATTGCGAAGATTGCCAAGGAGATCGACACCAACGTCCGCGACCTTGAGGGCGTCTTTACTCGTGTCGTCGCCTTTGCCTCACTCACAAACAAGACTTTTGACATGTCCATTGTCGACGAGAGCAGGAACTCCATTGACGCTGAGGCACTCAAAACGCCCATATCAATCGAGGACATAGAAAAAACAGTCGCAATGTATTTCAATTTGTCAGTCACTGATCTGCATATTAAGAGCCGCGCTCCTAAGTTTGCATATCCGCGTCAGATTGTAATGTATCTGTGCAGAGAGTTGACGCCGGATTCTTTTCCGGAGATTGCCCGCTACTTCGGAGGCTTGAATCACACTACCGTTATTCGCGGCTATGACAAGATTAAAGCCAAGCGCAACAAGGAGCCGAAGTTCAAAGAAATGCTTGACAATTTAATCGAACACATCAAGAAGTAGATTTTATCAATATGTACAGCGTCGTCAGTGCAAAATAAGGACCGTAAGCAAAGAAACTCTTGCGATCCTTTTGCTTCACTATCAACATCATCAAACCCGATACACCGGCGAGTATACAGCCTATTATGACGACATTCAAGAGCAGCTTGCCGCCAAGCCAGATACCAAGTGCCGCAATGAGTTTAATATCACCGCCGCCAATCGCTCCGTGTGTTGTGATAGCAAGCAGCAGGAACGCCGCTCCGCCGACTACCGCCGCTATCAAGTGATCGTAAATCGACCAATCCAAGTGAATCATTGCCACTAAACCTATCACGGCGAACGGCAGGAGCATTAAATCAAATATGACATACTGCTCGAAATCTGTGAAGGTGTACAGCAACAGGAAGAATGAGGCGGCTGCCAGATAGACGGCTTGCGGCAGAGGGACTGCTGAGAAATGCAAGACACAGCCGAACAGGAAGAGCATCAACAGCGGCTTGCGGAATCGTGAGCGGTTTTCAATGTCCTCAGGGAAACTCAACGGAGCATTAGGTCTTGAATAGAGGCGATCTATCCAATATGAGCCTATCATTCCCAAGACAATGGCGACGACCATACATATTGCAATTCGTGGTTCCATGTTCATTTTGATTGCCTGCTGATCCATTCACGAGCGGCAACAATCTGCACTTCAACTTGATGATAGGAAGTGCCGCCCAAGGAGTTACGATTCGCGACGCAGGTCTCCGGCTTGATTGCCTCTTTGACATCTTCATCAAACAAAGCGGAATAACCCTTGAAGTCCTCAAGTGACATATCCTTGAGGTAGACGCCTTTTGCAATGCAGTCGTGGACGATCCTGCCGCTGACGGCGTGAGCCTCTCTGAAGGGCATACCCTTCTTGACGAGGTAGTCCGCCAAGTCAGTGGCATTACTAAAATCTTCTTCGACGGCACGGAGC
>CAJODU010000026.1 GCA_905233325.1 uncultured Selenomonadaceae bacterium | reverse complement strand
TTTTTCAAAATTCAAGCTCAAGGCAATTCCTCCGAAACGTCCATTTGAAGTATAATATAACATTTGAGTAGAAAAATCAACGGTTAGTTTAAATTTAACTTTGCTTTATGATTGCTATTCTAAAGTAGTATGAACTTCTTGCCCTCAATGCAGGAGATTTTGTCTTTTTGCAGAATTAAACAAAAGGTATAGCAAAAAGCCATAAGACACAATAATATAAGGAGTGGGAATTTGAGAATCAGAAAAAAACGCAATGTCAATGAGAAACTGTTAAATTTTGATGATATTGTTATTAATAACGATATTGATTGGAGAAAAGATCGCTCCGATAAAAAGCTGTTTGTTGAGCTTGGCACCGGCAAGGGTGATTTTATAAGTCAACTCGCTGAACGGAATCCTGATATTTATTTCATGGGTTTGGAGATGGAAGCGACTGTTGTCTACGCCGCCGCTCGAAAAGTTCGTGAAAAAAATTTGACAAATGTGAGACTGATGGTCTTTGACATCAACAATATTGAGACTCTCTTCAATGAAGATGAAATAGATCGCTTGTATATCAATTTCTGCGATCCATGGCCTAAGAAGCGTCACGCCAAACGTCGCCTCACTTATATAAAATTCTTGGAGAAGTACAGGAATATCCTCAAGCCTGAAGGTGAAATTCAATTCAAGACTGATAATCGCGGTCTGTTTGACTTCTCATTAGAACAGTTTGAACTTATCAACGCCAAAGTCAGTGAAGTTACTTTCGATTTGCATGCAGATAATCCTGTTGACAATATTGAGACAGAGTACGAAAGAAAATTCAGCTCCTTGGGTGTTCCAATCTGCCGCTGTGTAGTGAAATTTTAATTTTAGGAGTGAAAAATATGTCTGAAAGTCTTGATATAACGGCAAAAAGCATCATTAACGGTCATTTGCAGGGGGGGGGTACGGAGATGTAACAGTATCTCTTGAAAATTTTAAGATAAAATTGATTATTTGGGATTTAGATGACACACTTTGGCAAGGTACTCTGGCTGAAGATGAAACACCGATTCTTTATGAAAAACGTGCAGAAATTATTAAAAAATTAAATTTTTACGGAATTGTAAATTCAATTTGTTCAAAGAATGATTTCAACAAAGCAAAAGATTTACTTATTCAAATGAATCTTTGGGATCAATTTGTCTTTCCAAAAATTTCTTATTCACCCAAGGGGGAAATGATAAAATCTATACTTGATGAAATGCATCTTCAAGCCAAGCACACTTTGTTTATTGATGATAATGAACTCAATCTCAATGAAGTCAAGTTTTATAATCCTGAAATAAATGTACTTAATGCCAAATATTGCGATAAACTTCCGATAGATAATTGGGGTAAATATGATAAAGAACTTACAAGATTAAAGCAATATAAAACACTCGAAGAAAAGGCTGAAACCAGAAAACATAGTTCATCTAATGAAGAATTTTTGCGACAAAGTAACATTAAAATTGAATTTATAAATTATTCTGATGAATTATTTGATAGACTGTATGAATTGACAGAAAGAACAAATCAACTTAATTTTACCAAAAATCGAATGAATAAAACTGAATTGAAAGAACTTGTTGACAATTATGAGATTAAAACTCAACTCATAAGAGCAGAAGATAATTTTGGTGAATATGGCATTATTGGTTTTTACTCTTTGTTGGGTAACGATTTAATTCATTTTGTATTTTCATGTCGAATCATGAACATGGGAATTGAACAATTTGTTTATGAATATCTAAATTATCCAAATTTAAAAATCATCGGTGAAACAGCTTCGACTGTCAGCAAAACCGAAAATAAAATAGATTACATAAAAGTTATAGATAATCAAATTCAAATTTATACTGATGAATCAATAGAACATGTTTTGACTGAAGATACCAAAATCAATATATTTGCATTGGGTGCTTGTGATCTTTTTCATGTTATGGGTTATTTCTCAATGCCAAATCAAAATTTATTTTATGAATGTAATGTATTTTTAGGCAATGAAAGAGGAGTCAATGTTGGTACTGAGTATATAAGATCACAACTTGACATGAATGAGCAAGAAAAATCTTTTTGTAAAGCACATTTTTTAAATTATGCAAGAAATAATGTATTTAAATCCAGGATTTTTGAAAATATTTGGGATTATGTTATATTATCATTTCATGATGATATGATTTATAAAATATATGAATTTAAAGATAATCCTAGATTAAGAATTTTGTTTAGTCCGGAAAAGAAGTTTGGCGATACAAGTGTAATTAATATTCAAGGTAAAAAAATAGTTCCATACAACGTACAGCGTGAATGGCTTGCCGAAAATTTCAAAAACGGCTATTACATACCACAACAAAGATTTGTCGACAATTTATCCATTATCGCAAGTAATCTACCTGAAAAGACAAAAATCATATTATTGACAGGATCCGAGATGGATTATTTTAGAGAAAAGACGCCACATTGTCAGGAAGCAAGAGAACAAATCATAAAAATAAATCAAGTCATTCGTCTATTCGGTCAACAATTTCCAGATAAATTTGCAGTTGTTGAGATGAATGAAGTTGTTCAATCTTTGGAAGATATAACAAATTATATATTTCATTTAAAGGCTCATACCGCTTACAATTTATTTTTGAAAATCATTGATACTGTAATTAAAAATTTCCCAAGTTCAAAACCACCTATGTTGCAAAAAGTTTTGAATGGCAGGAAATTGTGTATTTTGGGTAAAGGTGATTTAGAAATGCTCAATGCTTTCTATAATTTGAAATTTGGTAACTGTCAACCAACAGAATTTATATATCCGATACCCGTTAATAGTTCTATTTTCAAAATAACCGATTGGAAACAATATGCTAATAAGAGTGATGAATATTTTATAGTTGTTGCCGATAATGCCAATTATCCGTCAATACGGCAGTTGTTAATAAATGGAAATTACAAGCCTTTAAAGGATTTTGTTCAATTAAAACCTATTCCTCATAAAATTAAGTGGAATGATATGTAACATTTAATGGAAGGTGATACATTGCCTGAAAATAAAACAAACACTTCAACAAAAAAAAGCCACCCTGCTCAACATGAAAGAAAAAAATTCTGGAACAACGACATGGAGGCCATCATCGGTATAATGTTTGTACTGCTGATTTTAGGCACCATCAATGTCTTCAGTTCCAGCTTTATAATCGCCGAGGCGGATTTTGATACGCCTTACTTCTTCCTCAAGCGTCATGTGATTAACATTGTTATAGGTATGGTTGCCTTTGCCTGCTGCTTTAATTTTGACTATCATGTTTGGCGAAAGTATATGCCAATTATGCTTGGATTTACCATTATTTGCCTGGTGTTGGTGTTGATTGTAGGTCCTTCCGTCAACGGTGCGAAGAGGTGGCTGCCACTCGGCGTGACACAGTTCCAACCGGCGGAGATGGCGAAACTCGTATCAATAATGATAAGCAGTGCATATTTGGCTTATCAAGTCAACGCTAAACGAAAGATTGATATATTAACGCCTCAAATGGGATTGATTGCTTTAATGTTCGTCTTGACAGAGCAGGAGCCGGATATGGGGACAGCCTGTATAATACTTGGCGTGCCGATCTTTATGATGATAGTCGTCGGACTTGAGCCGCGAAAATTATGGATAATGGTCGGATCTGTAATAGCAGGATCAATTCTGATGATATTGAGGCAGCCTTACAGAATTGAGAGGTTGAAAGTAACTTTTGATCCTTGGTCTGATGCGCAAAATATGGGCAATCACTTTCGGCAATAGGCAGCGGTGAATTGACGGGAATGGGTCTCGGCGTCGGTGTCAGTAAATATGATTATCTGCCGGAAGCTCACACAGATTTTGCCTTTGCGATTTTTTGTCAAGAGAATGGATTTTTAGGTGCCTTGTTTGTATTCTTGCTCTTTGCTGCACTTGCAATCTACAGTGCCAGGGTTGCAAATAAAGCAAAAGATACCTATGGTCAGATACTTTCGATGGGGATAATGATATTGATTGTCGGTCAAGCGATTGCAAACCTCTTGATGGTCGGCGGTATGTTCCCCGTTGTCGGCGTGCCTCTGCCGTTTATCAGTTATGGCGGTACATCGCTGATTGTAACAATGGCATCAATAGGTATCTTGGTTAATATAGGTCGGCAAGGTGAGCAGGAAATACAGAAAAAAATACTTGCCGGTGAGCAGCCGCCGCCTCCGAGTGAGTTCAGCTTGGATTCTCAAATTCCGGCACCGGCTAAAAGGTAACTTCGATTATTGATAACAGGAGCGTGATTGTTGTGACAAATTTAGCTTACGGTCTTGACTATGTTGAGCGTTATGAGACTATCGAAGGAGTGAAGAATATTATGGCACCGAGTGCAGTTTCAGAACATTTTTTTATTGATACCAATTTGGTTGTTGTTTTTGGTAATTATTGCCGTAGAAATAAATGCGGCGTGGTTTTTGGTGATATTGATGTTCATTTGCCTGATGGTAACAATGTATTCAGACCGGACGTTATGATCATTCGTGATCGTAATATCATTAAAAGTGGCGGTGCGGTTTATGGTACACCTGATTTGGTCGTTGAAATTCTTTCACCTTCAACCGCCAAAAATGATATGGGCGTAAAAAAAGACGCCTACGAAAAAAATGGCGTCAAAGAATATTGGATTGTCAATCACGTTGACAAGTCCGTGCAGGTTTATCACTTGATTGACGGTAAATTTAATCTGGATTATGTTTATCACGTTTATACAGATCAAGAGCTGGAGATGCTGGAAGAATCAGAGCGCAGCGAGATCAAAAATGATATTAAAGTTTCTATCTTTGATGATCTGATTGTTGACGTTGCTGATGTATTCTATGATATTTGATGTTACTTCTTCTTTTTCTTGGATTTGGCTTTAGATTTTGATTTGGAAGACTTTGGGGACTTCATTGCATTGTTGATTTTATTCTTGATTTTCTCTTCGTCCTGCTTTTGTTTCTCGGTTGATTTTTTATCCCTCTCCTGCTTTGCATAGTCAACGCCCAGACCTTGCAGTTTGTGCTTGATAGTCATCATTGGGTGAGACATCAACATTTTACGTTGAGAGCTGCTCATTATGTTTCTAAATTCTTTGGTGGCATTTTCACCGAAACAAGGAGTTTCACATTTTTCACAGATGGGCTTGCCGATTCCATAGGGACAGCGTCCGATCTTTGTGAAGACTGTAGTCAAAAGTGCAGTACACTTCGCGCAGAGTTTATCGCCCTCGGTATTGTGGTTGTTGCGACAGTAGACGCCAAAAGTCTTGCGTATATTTTCCTTCTCTTTCGGTACATTATTCTTTAATTCAGGCTCTTTCCTCTTTGGAAGGAAACTCTTAATCTTATCTAAAATTCCCATTAAAAATCTCTCCATTTATATTTCATATTACTTATAGACTATACACAATTTAGACAATAATGTCAATAATCTTTCATTCAGGTGGTGTTGTGATGAATTTTTTAAAAGCTCACGGGCGGCTTATATCAAATATATTGGTAGTTATTCTTGTGGCGATGGCAATATATGTTAAAGTCACTGAAAATGGAATGGACGATCTCGTACACGAAAAAGATATATACATCTTCGCCGGAGCAATACTAGCATTTTTACTTATACGAACTTTTCAAAGATACCATAACAATAAGAGGCAGCCGTAATGCGAAAGTTAAAGCCCACAAAAAAAATCAAGTCAAAATCGACGCTGAAAATATCAGCTTGCTGTATGGTCAAGAATGAGGAAAAAAATCTGCCGCATTCGCTGGAAAGTGTGAGACTTGCGGCTGATGAGATAATCGTCGTTGACACCGGCTCAACTGACAGGACTATTGAGATTGCAGAATCCTTCGACGCTAAAATCATTCAAACCGCTTGGCAAGATGATTTCTCAACGCCCAGAAATATGGCGATTGATGCTGCAACCGGCGATTGGATTATTTTTCTTGATGCTGATGAATTTTTTGTCAATCCGAAAAAAGTTAGAACTTCTATCGAAAAATTCACCGGCAAAGACGCTATATTGATACCGAGAATCAACATTGACGAGGCAAGCGGCAATAGTGAAATGAGCCGCGATTGGTGTGCCAGGATATTCAAAAATGCTCCACATTTGAGATACCGCGGTCTTATTCACGAAAATATCACGGATATAAAGCACGAAAGATTGGACTATACCTTCGGCAATGAAGATTTGACGATCTATCACACCGGCTATGGTTCGCGGGTGATTGAAAGTAAACTTCGCCGCAACCTCGCCTTGATTGAGCTTGAGGCTAAAAAGTACGGACACGAGATCAAGCACGACATTGCTCTTGCTGACTGTTATGCAGGTCTGAAGGATTTTGAAAAGTCCCTCTATCATGCACAGAAGGCACTCAATTCTGATGTTGAGGCAGTAGCAAGCCGCGGCAATCTCTATCACAAAATCCTCAACGCCATGAGAGAGCTGCATTATACTGATGAAGATATGTTGAAAGTCGCTGACGAGGCAATCAAAAATTTACCGACGTTGCCTGAGTTTTATGCCGAGCGTGGAATGATCCTTTGCGGTCTTGACAGATTGGACGAGGCCTATTTGAGTTTGCATAAATCGCTTGAAGTATGGAAAAAAATGAGCAGCGATGTCCATGAAGAATCCTACTTTGCCGGTGCGGCTGATAAGGTCTATATGCGGCTTGCTGAGATTGAGGCCTATGTCGGCAACTTCAAACAGGCACTATATAATATTAAAGAGGCAATCAGACTCGTACCCGACAATAAAAATTATCGTGAAATGGCTGCCGATTATCAAAGGAAGATTTAATATGCGAAAGTTGAAACCGAGCAAGAAGGCAAAATCTAAATTAAAAATCACCGCTTGCTATATGGTCAAAAATGAAGAGGAAAATTTACCGCGTTCGTTGGAGAGCGTGAAACTCGCGGCTGATGAAATAATCGTCGTTGATACCGGTTCCACTGACAGGACGATTGAGATCGCAGAAACCTTCAACGCCAAAATCATTCAAACGCCTTGGAAAGATGACTTCTCAACACCGCGGAATATGGCTATTGACGCCGCAGCGGGCGATTGGATAATCTTTCTCGATGCTGATGAATACTTCGCCTCACCGGGTAAAGTCCGCTCCGCCATTACCAAATTCGCCGACAGCACAACTATAATCATTCCGCGCATTGACATTGACGAGGAAGAAAATCGCGAACTCAACCACGACTGGAGCATGAGAATTTTCAAAAATGTTGATTATTTGAGATATAGAGGACTGATCCACGAACACTTGACAAATATCAAAAACGGCAAAATGCCCTACATCTTCGGCAGCAGTGATCTGACAATCTATCACACCGGCTATGCCGCCTCAAAGATCAAGCAGAAACTTCAGCGCAACCTTGAACTCATTGAGCAGGAAGAGAAAACCCTGGGCCACCGTCCGCAGCATGATATAACTTTAGCTGACTGTTATATGGGACTTGGTGATTATGAAAAGGTCATTCATTACGTTACGAAGGCTCTTCATTCTTCGACTAAGGAACTGACGGGGCGCGGTCGTTTATATCGCAACCTTATGAATGCTATGAGAAATTTGAATCAGCCTGATGAGGAAGTTTTGAAGGTAATTGAAGAGGCAAATGAGATTTTGCCGCAGTTGCCGGAATTTTACGCCGAAAAAGCAATAACTCTTTGTGATTTGAATCGCCTTGATGAGGCTTACGATAACTTTAAAAAATCCTTGACTATGTGGGAGAATATGTCCGGCGATACTTACGAAAATTCATACTATCCGAGAATCAGAGATGTAGTCTATGCGCAGCTTGCGGAGCTGGAGAGGCTCAAGGGCAACATCAAAGAGGCAAAGAAAAATATTGCAGAGGCTATCAAAATCGCACCCCACAATCAAATGTATCAAAATTTAGCCCTTCAATATCAAAAGGTGAAGTAATATGAGAAAATTGAAACCGACTAAGAAAATTAAATCTAAAATCAAAATATCCGCCTGCTACATCGTCAAGAATGAGGAGAAAACCCTGCCGCGTTCTATTGATAGTCTGAAGTCGGCGGTTGATGAAATTATTGTCGTTGATACCGGCTCCACTGATAGGACGATTGAGCTTGCCGAGTCCTACGGTGCAAAAGTTATCAAGACGACGTGGCAGGACGATTTCAGCACACCGCGCAACCTCGCCATTGACAACGCAAACGGCGATTGGATCATATTCCTTGACGCTGATGAGTTTTTTGCTTATCCCGATAGGGTGCGTCCTGCTATCGAAAAACTCGCCAACGAGACCACTATAATTATACCGCGAATCAATATTGATGCTGACAACAATAACAAAGAGATCAACCGAAACAATGATTTGAGGATTTTCCGCAATGTCAAATATCTGCGCTATCGCGGAATGATTCACGAAAATCTTGAAAATATCGAAGGTGGCGATTTGCCCTACATCTACAGCGGCGACGACTTGACAATCTATCACACCGGCTACAGTGCAACCCTTCACGAGGACAAGTACAGGCGCAATCTGCGTATTCTTGAGCTTGAGGTTGAAAAATACGGCTACAGAGTTCAGCAGGATATGTCCTTTGCAAGCTGCTATCTGGGGCTTGGTGACTATGAAAATGCTCTTGTCTACGCGAAACGTGCCGCCAAAAATTACACCGCGATTATCACCAACCCTGAGGCTCCGTTCGTCCACGCTCTCAAGGCTATGTATGAGTTGAAGTACCCTGTTGAAGATTGCTTGAAATTCCTTGACGAGGCGATTCAAGCCCTCCCCAACATTCCCTTCTTCTACGATCAGCAGGGAATCCTTCTTGAAAAACTCAAGCGTCCCAAAGATGCAAACGTCAGCTATTGCAAGCGTGATATAGTCAAGGTCAATCTTGATATGCAGATCAACGGACACAAGCCGCAGCATGACGCCGAATTGTCAAGCTGCTATGCTGATATGGGCGACTATGAAAATGCGTTGAAGTATGGAAAGTTGGCAATCAAAGCCGGCTATAAAACCGACAAACTCTATCGCGATATGATTAAATCAATGTATATTCTGAAAAAGCCCATTGAGAATATTGTCAAGATCACCACTGAGGCTATCAAGGCACTGCCGCAGTGTCCTGAGTTTTATGCAGAGCGTGCCATGATAATGTGTGACAACAATCACATTGCCGAAGGTTATCGTGAGTTGAAAAAATCTTTGGAAGTCTGGAACAAGCTGGAAGGTGAGGCTCACGATAAAGCCTACTTTGCAAGGATAGCTGACAGAGTTTATGCCCGAATCGCTGAGATTGAGGCGTTAATATCAAAGGTGAAGGAAAATGCGAAAGATTAAATCATCAAAAAAGCCGATACTTAAATCAAAATCAGAATCTGCACCAAAATTTAAGATTTCTGCCTGTTATATCGTTAAGAATGAAGAGAAAACTCTTCCACGCTCCATTGAAAGCCTTAAATCAGCGGTTGATGAAATAGTCGTCGTTGACACCGGCTCCACTGATAATACCGTCGAAGTTGCCAAGAATTATGGGGCTAAAGTCATTCCGACGACGTGGAAGGACGACTTCTCCACGCCGAGGAATCTTGCCATTGACAACGCAAGCGGCGATTATATAATCTTCATTGACGCCGACGAGTTTTTTATAAACCCCGCCAAAGTCCGCCGTGCTATAGAAAAACTGTCAAATTCTGAGGCGATCTTTGTGATGAGAATTGACATTGACGAGGACAACGGCGGCAAAGAGATCAACCGCGACTACTATCTCCGTGCCTTCCAAAATGTTGCTCACCTGAGATATAGAGGATTAATTCACGAGAATGTCGAAAATATAAACGGCGGCGGCTTTAACTACAAGATGGCAGGTGACGATCTGATACTCTATCACACCGGCTACAGTGCAAATAAAGCTGAAAGTAAACTTCGCCGCAATCTTGCAATCCTTCAAACAGAGATAGATAAGGAAGGAATACAGCTTCGCCACCATATCGCTCTTGTTGATTGTTACTTTGCACTTGGTGATTATGATAAGACACTCTATCATGCCAAGGAGATACTTAAAACCGACTCGCGTCCTGTGACGGGGCTTGCCATTTTCTACCGCAAAACTTCTTTTGTAATGCGCAAGTTAAATGTTTCAATCAGTGAAATGATGGGGTTGCTGAATGAGGCCGTCAAAAACTTTCCCAATGATCCTGAGTTCCGAATTGAGCGCGGAATGTTACTCAATTACTTGCAGCGGTATGAGGAGGCAGCTCAAGATATAAGAGTCACTTTAAAAAACGCCGACAAAAAATCCGGCTTGATAGCATTAGCCGGAGATTTACTTGCAGAAATAGAAAGGAAACTTGCAGAGATGAGGAAATTGAAACCTTCAAAAAAACTGGGCTCACATAAAAATTCAAATTTAAAAATATCCGTGTGCTATATAGTGAAAAATGAAGAAAATAACCTTCCGAGATCGCTTGACAGTTTAAAGGGGCAGATTGATGAAATAGTCGTCGTTGATACCGGCTCCACAGATAATACCATTGAAGTTGCCAAAAATTATGGTGCTAAAGTTTTTGAATCGCCGTGGAATAATGATTTCTCTACGCCGAGGAATATGGCTCTTGACAACGCCACAGGTGACTGGATAATCTTCCTTGACGCTGATGAATATTTCTCCGAAAAGACTGCCAAAAATGTGAGGCAGGTCATTGAGCAGGCTGATAAACTCGGCAAAAACGGACTCCTTGTCAATCTGGTGAATATTGATGTTGACAAAGATAATAAAGTATTAGATACAACCTATATTTTGAGAATGTACAGGAATGTCAAGGAATGGCGATTTGTCGGCAGGATACATGAGGAGTTGCGAAAGAGCGGCGGCGGAACTATTGATAAAGTATCTCTGGTTCCTACGAATAAGTTGGAACTCTATCACACCGGCTACTCTGCAGGTGTCAACGCTGACAAGGCAAGGCGAAATCTCGGATTGCTCCTTGCCGAGCTGAAATTGACTGATCACCCTGAAAAAATCTATGGTTATATTGCTCAATGCTACAACGGTCTTGAGGATTATGCAAATGCCGAAAAATATGCTATAATGGATATTGACGGCGGTCGGCGTGAGACAACTTTTGCAAGTTCTTCGTACAGAATACTTCTCAGTATTCTGGCAAGAAATCCTAAACGTATGGACGACAGATTGAAATTTATAGTCAGAGCAACCAAGGACTTTCCCGAAACGCCTGAATTTTATGCCGAACACGCCGAGTGCCTTGCCTCTTTAAAGAGATATGCTGAGGCGATAGAGGAAATGGAAACGGCTTTCAAGAAATTTGCCTCATATGACAGTCTTGAGCCTACTATGTTCACTCAAAAGATGGCTGAGACAGCAAAAAAACGTGTAGAACTATGGAGGACGAAATTAAATGCGGAAAATTAAAGTCACAAAAAAAGATATGGAAAGAAAGAAAAAAAATATTGAAAAACTTCTGGAAGAACTTTTAGATGTTCATATGAGGCAGCATGACCGCCCAAGGACGATAGAGCTTGCAGATAACATTCTGGCACTCAAGCCTAATGAGTCCTATCCGATGGAGAAGGTAACCTCCATATTTGTTGATTTGAATGAAGTGGAGCGGGCTGCTGAGGCCTCACAATATATGGAAGATCACTTTCCGCCTTCCGGCTACAGAATGTTTTTGAAGTCCCGCGTCTTTGATCTGAGGCACGATTATGAAGGCTGTATCAAATATGCTGAAGAGGCTCTTGAAATCCCCGGTTCCTCTCTATTGACTATAATGATGATACATAATATCTTGGGACACGCCTATCGTTATGTTGGAGACGCTCCGAAGAGTATTGAGCATTACTATAAGAGCTCAATGAATGATATTTCGCCATATGTCAACGATCCCGATACTTACAAATACCTCTTCAACATCAAGTGTGATGACTACAGCAACTACCTCTTCTCCCTGCACAATGTCAATATCAGTCGTGAAGATCTCTTCGACGCCATTTGCAAGTATAATGACATTTTCAAAGGCCGCAAGATATTCCAATTCGACAGGCTTACTCACCCTAAGCATGACAAGATTCGCATAGGATATATATCGCCGGATATTCGCCGCCATGTCGTTGCCTTCTTCAGCTATGCCTTCTATAAAAGCTATGATAAAAACAAATTTGAAGTCTACTGCTATCCGAAATGTATGGAGGATAACGCTTCCTTAGAGTTTAAAGCAAACGTCGACGGCTGGAAAAATATTCTCTTTGACGGTCCACATCAAGCCGCTCAAAAAATCAAAAATGATGAGATTGATATTTTGGTTGATCTCTCCGGCCACACTGCCAACAATGTCCTGCAGGTTATGTCCTTCAAACCTGCTCCTGTTTGTATCTCTGCGATAGGCTGGTTTAACTCCACCGGCCTCAAGACGATTGATTACTTCCTCTGCGATAAGTTTACCGATCCCGTCGGTCTCAACGACAAATACTTCAGTGAAAAGATATTGAGACTGCAGCACAGTCACTTCTGCTACATGTGGCACGATGCACCCAAAAATATAGCACCGGCACCCTGCACCAAGAACGGTTATATAACTTTCGTCAGTTTCAACAACTTCGCTAAAGTAACTGATGAGACGTTGAGGGCTTGGGGCAAGATCATTAACTCTGTCCCCAATTCCAAGCTCTTCCTCAAGGGTAAGGCTTTCAGAACGGAATATGGTATCAACGACGCCAAGGATCGTATGACAAAGGCAGGTCTGCCGCTTGAACGTGTTATCATTGAGCCGGACGAGCAGGAATATCTCCAAAAGTATGAGCTCAGTGATATTGCCCTCGATACTTTCCCATATCCAGGCGGCGGTACTACTTGCGATGCACTTTACATGGGTATTCCCGTTATCACTCTCGTCGGTGAGAGGCACAACGGCCGTTTTGGCTACTCTCTGCTGCATAATATGGGGCTTGATGAACTCTGCACTTATTCTGAAGAAGAGTACATTCAAAAGGCGATAGATCTTGCTAACGATTGGGATCAGATCAGAGAATATCATTTGACATTGAGGCGCAGAATGAGGCAGTCTCCTATCATGGACGACACCATCTACATGGCGGAGATTGAGACAGCTTACGAAAAAATCTGGAATGCCTGGACTAATGGCGAAGAGTTGCCTGACTTCCCTCAAGATGAGCCGGAGCCGACTTCTGCGGACATTGAAAAATATTATCAACGTGGCTTAGAGTATATAGGTTATGAGGAAGGCTTTCACGAAGGTATAATTAAAAATCCCGTCAACGTCAAACGCACGAAGTACTGGCTGTCTAAGGCGGCAGAAGTCGAGAGTGAACATTCTGCAGAAATATATCTTCTTCTCGCGAAAGCTCAACAGAATATTGAAGATTATGCCGGTGCTTACGAAAGTATTTGCAAAGTCGAAAAATACCTCAACGCGGAAACAGATAAAGATTTTATAAAACGTTATTACAGCCTCCGCGGTGAGATCGCACTGATTAACGGCAATATCTCAAATTCCGTTGACAGCTACAATCAAGCAATAAATCTTGCTGAAGAGCAGGGTGAGAGAGCGAAACTTTTTAATAAGGCACTCAACGCCTTGACACATCTCAGCATATCTACAGAAAACCTTGCAACCAACAGCTTTGAATATCAAAAACTCTTCGCGAATGTACAGCCATATACTCAATTCAACGGTTTCAACAGTATACTTAACGGTGAAAGACGTATCAAAGTTGGCTATGTGTCGCCTTATTTCAGAAAGAGCGAGTATTTCTCCTTCATCTATGGTATACTTGCCTGTCAAAACAAGAACAGGTTTGAAGTTACCTGCTACTCCCTCAACCCTGCCGATGATCCCTTCACTAAGGCTATAGAACCTGCTGTGGAGCATTTTCAGCGTGTTAAGGATTTAACGACGAAACAGCTTGCCGCCAAGATTCGTGAAGATCAGATTGATATTTTGGTTGATCTTTCCGGCCACGGTGCCGAGACTGCCCTGCCGGTGTTTGCTTACAGACCCGCACCTGTTCAGATTTCAGGTATAGGCGCAACGGCGACGAGCGGACTTGACACTATAACCTACTTCATCACTGACAAGCAGACAGATCCGCCGGAGCAGCACGACCGTTTCTTCAAAGAGACCTTCATCTATATGCCCTGCCAATTCTGCTACGCCAGCAACAGTGAGGCACCGCAACCTGTCCCTGCACCGGCTATCGAAAAAGGCTATGTAACCTTTGGAGCCTTCCACAGCTACAACAAGATAGGCGACGATATGCTGGCAGTCTGGAAAGAGATTTTAAACCGCGTTCCAGATTCGAGACTCGTTATCAGGGCTGATGAGTTCAGCAGTGATTCTCTTGTCGATTCAGCTTACAATCGAATGAAAAATCTGGGCTTTAATATGGACGCCATCACCTTCAAGCCCGTTACTATGGATTATCTCACTGATTATCTGTCTGTTGATATTATGCTTGATACTTTCCCGCGTTCTGATGCCATGACTATATTTGATTCTCTGTTTATGGGGGTGCCGGTTGTCAGTTTCTATGATGAAAGGCGTGACAGCCGCTACGGCTTGTCGATTCTGCAAAATATCGGGCTTGGAGACTTCGCTGTCAATAATGGCAATCTGTATATAGACCGTGCAGTCGGGCTTGCAAATGATAAAGAGGCACTCAATATACTTCACCAAGAACTTCGTTCAAGGATTCAAAACACCAACAATGTCCAGCCACGGCACTACACAAACATTTTGGAGCAGTGCTATGAGCAAATAATCAGGCAATTCCAAGCGAATCAATGATTATATCATTCCGCAAAATTTTCCTTTGACTTTGCAAATATAATTTGCTAAAATGAACTCAAAAGATGAAATTATACTGAATAGGAGGAATGATAAATTGGCTCTTATCGTTAAAAAGTTTGGTGGCAGCTCCGTCGCATCAACCGAAAAAATCATGAATGTAGCCAAGAGAGTTCTGGCTGATAAAAAGCCTGAAGATAAAATTGTGGTTGTTGTTTCGGCGATGGGTGACACCACTGATGATCTGATCAGTCTTGCTGAGGGAATAGATGAGCACCCTTACAAGGCTATGTATTCACGCGAAATGGATATGCTCTTGACGACAGGCGAGCAAGTGTCGATTGCACTTTTGGCTATGGCGTTTCAAAAACTCGGACAGCCCGCCATCTCAATGACAGGTGCAATGATCGGTATGCGTGCCTCCTCTGTGCACACCAAGGGCAGAATCCTCGGCGTTGAACCCAAGCGAGTCCATGAGGAACTCAACAAGGGCAATATTGTCGTTGTTGCCGGCTTTCAAGGTATTGACAAATTCGGCGATCCTGTAACTCTCGGTCGCGGCGGCTCTGATACTTCTGCCGTTGCAATCGCCGGAGCATTGAAGGCGGATACTTGCGAGATTTTCACTGATGTTGACGGCATCTACACCGCTGACCCGCGAATCGTCAAAAACTCTCACAAGATGAAGGAGATAACCTACTACGAAATGCTGGAAATGGCAAGGCTTGGAGCCGGTGTTATGCAGCCGCGTTCAGTTGAGATGGGCAAGTTCTACAACATTCCAATTCATGTACGTTCGACTTTCACAAACACAAACGGAACTATTATTAGGGAGGATTATACTATGGAGGATAGACCATTTGAGATTAGAGGAGTAACACATGACGAAAAAGTGGCGAAGATTGCTGTGCTTGGCGTGCCGAATCAGCCGGGTATTGCACATACGATCTTTTCAGCCCTCGCCGGTGCGAATATTGACGTTGATATGATTGTTCAAAGTATCAGAAATATCGAAAAAAATATCACCGATATGGTCTTTACCATTGCCTCCAGCGATCTTCCCGAAGCAAAGAAGGTTATTGATGAAGTTGTCGTTAAACTTAATGCCGTTTCCGCAGTTTTTGAGGAGGACGTTGCAAAAGTCTCAATAGTCGGTGCCGGTATGCTTGGTTCACCGGGTATAGCGGCAAGAATGTTCGGTGCTCTGGCGAAGGCGAATGTCAACATTGACATAATCAGCACTTCGGAGATCAGTGTCTCCTGCCTTATCAAGGGTTCACAGATCAAAGATGCCGTCAACGCCATTCATGAAGAATTTTTCCCAAACTGATGTAGAGGTAAGAATGTTGGAGAAGGGGCAACAACAAGAAATTTTTCTGAACTGCCTGCTTGCACTTGTAGCAGCAGGTATTTTTGTTGCGTCGATTTATTCCATATCATCAACAATCATCACAGCCGTCACGTTGACTTCCGTCGTTGCGGCTATTGTATTGCTCAGACGTGAAAGCAGAGTAACATTTATACCCTTCTGCTTGATATTCTTCATGCTGGGTGTGATGAGGTATCAAGCGGTTGATAATCTGCCGTCTAATGATATTTCCAACTTTGCGGGTGATGATGTGAGAGTCACCGGCACAATCAGAGAGCAGCCGAGAGTCCGTCTCAATGCTGACGACAGTTACTCAGTCCTCTACACCGTTGACGTTGAATCAATCACCAGATCGCAAAAGGAAGTACCTGCCACCGGCGGCTTATACATCAACGCAAAATACAAAAATCAAAACGCCATTCCGACGGCACTGATCGGATACAAAATCTCAGCCTATGGTAACGTCCGAAAACCTATCAACTACAACAATCCGGGGCAGCTTGATCTTGTGACAATGCTAAAGAGCAACGGTATCACGGCAAGCCTCTCCGCCGGTAAGCGGGAGACGATACAACACGGTGGACGCACCTTTCTCCTCGTCATCATCCTTTTTCTTCTCATCACGCCTGTCCGTCGCGAACAGAATATGCTCATCATCCTCAAAGAAGAATTCACCAATCTTTCCGTCGCTTACCATGAGGCGATCAGCATCCCCCACACGCAGACGCAGGCGGCTTATATATTCTTTCTTCTCGCGATCGATCCCGGTCAGTATATATGCCAATTTACTGCCGTCCGGGGAGTAAGTCAGGGATGAAAGCATCCGAAAGTCCATAAAGGTATCCAACTGAATCTTTTTCATTGGGTCTTCTCCAATCTGTAAATAACTGTTTCACCACGATTACCGCTTATAAAGCTCTTTATCCGTACCTGCCCGCCTCTGTCGGAATCAGGGCCATATCCTTGTTGTACCAGGTGAGTTGCAGCCGCATCTTCGACATTGGTTCCCGCCTCCTCCAG
>CAJODU010000025.1 GCA_905233325.1 uncultured Selenomonadaceae bacterium | reverse complement strand
AATTTTTCAATTTCTTTGGAATATTCAATGCCATCGTGCTCACCTCAAAATCAAAACAAATTCCAAATCCACTCACGTTTAATGCTAATGTCTTTATTTTACGCCAATTTTGCTTTTATGTCAATCAACAAAAAAAATGGGAATATTTTCCCGCAAAAATTTTTTGTTTCTTGATAGAATTGTCGGATTGTTGTATAAAATAGTTTTAACTTTCAAATTGCAGTCAATGTTGAAATATTAGCTGATTTGTGATATTATCCTCTTTGGAAATTGATAATATTTTTGACTTCAAAGAGGAGGTCATTGCAATTGAAGCCGCCGTTATCAGCTTCAGCGATAAATAAAAAATTGATCGCCTCGCCCCTGCCGACCCTCTTGTTTATGCTCTTTGACTATATCGGCGTGGTGGCGGCGGAACATCTCGCCTTTGCGCTGCGTAATGCCCTGGACTGCTGGAATTACGCTTATTATTACTATTCTAATGTATACATATACGGCTGGGTGCCGCTGCTTTTTCTTATTGCTTTAAGCCAGTCGCGTTCATACCGCCAAATGCACCCGATCATCGATATGATGAAAGCCATCTTCCAATCCGTCTTTGCCGGCTGGATGACCTCAATAATCTTCATCTACTTCTTGAAGGCGGGCGATCAGACCTCGCGCCTGTTCATAGTGATCTTCGGCGTGCTGGTGCTGATGATCGTCTGTATCATTCGCTATGTCGTGATGAAGATTATGAAGTTGAAGCACATATTCTACGAACCTGTCATCATCATAGGCGCAGGCCTCACCGCAGAGAGGACGATCAGATTCTGGGAGTCCGACCTCGGCTATCGTTATGATGTGATAGGTTTTATTGATGATCACCCCGTCTCTGAGACTTTACCGAACACTTACAAGATACTCGGCGGCTTCGATAAGGCAGAGAAGATTATCCGACGATACAAGACCCAGACGGTCATCATTGCCGCCCCTGGTATCTCAAAACATATGCTCCAAGATCTGATAAACGCAATTCAGCCTTATGTGAAGAATCTCTCCTTCATACCCGACCTAATCGGCACGACAATGGCGGGCGTCGATGCCTCAATCCTCTTCAGCGAAAAGATCTTAATGCTCAATCTGAGGAATAATCTTTCGCGCCGCTACAACCGCATTATCAAGCGTATATTCGATCTTGTCTGCACGATTTTGGGATCGATTCTCATTTCACCCCTCCTGCTGCTGATTACAATCCGCGTCGCAATAGCAAACAGAGGGCAGGTGATATTTACTCACCGGCGCGTCGGCAAGAATGGCAAGCCCTTCCCCTGCTACAAATTCCGGACAATGGTGCCTATGAGTGAGGCGCAGTTGCAAAAGTATCTTGACGAGAACCCCGAAGCTAAACGAGAGTGGCAGGAGACCTTCAAATTGACAAAGGATCCGCGTGTCACCGAGCTTGGAGCTTGGCTGCGGAGGACGAGCCTGGACGAGCTGCCGCAGATATGGAATGTCATTCGCGGCGATATGAGCCTTGTGGGGCCTCGCCCAATCGTCGAGGAAGAGGTTGCCAAATATGGCAAATTCATTCGTGAATATTATATGGTCTTGCCGGGCATTACGGGAATGTGGCAGGTGAGCGGGCGCAGCGACACGACCTATGAGGAGCGTGTAGCGATGGACACCTGGTATGTCCGCAACTGGTCTGTATGGATTGATGTGATGTATCTCTTCAAAACCGTCAAGGCCGTTATCACTGAGAAAGGTGCTTATTGAAAAAATGATGAAAAGTTTGAAGTTTATTTTGATTTTAGGTTTGATTTTTTTTAAAGCGGCGATATGTAATGCTGCGGAGCAGGTGATCTTTGTGCCACATGACGCCAGACCGATCTGCTTTCAAGAGACAGCAGAAGTAGTCGAGGCGGCAGGGTATGAAGTGCTGACGCCGCCGGAGGAGCTGTTCGGCGGCAAGGGCGAGTATATGGGACAGCCGGAGGAGCTCTGGCAGTGGCTTGAGGCGAAAGTATCGTCTGCCAAGGCGGCGGTAGTGTCTGTTGATTCGCTGTTCTATGGCGGCTTGATACCGTCGCGCAAGCACGAAATAACGCCGAAAGTGCTGACAGAGAGGCTTGAACGCTTCAAAGCCCTGCGGGCGAAGAATCCCAAGCTGAAGATATATGCGTTTGCGTCGCTGATGAGGACACCCCAAGCCGGGGTAGCCGGTTTCACAGAAGAGCCTGAATACTATGTACCATACGGCAGCAGGATATTCCGCCTCACAGCCCTGCTTGATAAGTCCGAGACAGCCGGATTGAGTGGCAGTGAATGGGCAGAGGTGTCATATTTAAAGTCTGCCATTCCTGCAGATGTTTTGAATGATTGGTTTGAACGCCGCGATAAAAACCTCACCGTCACCAAGACATTCATTGATATTCTGGAACAGGGGGGGATAAATTGCCTGGTTATCGGCAGAGATGATAACGCTGCCCTGAGTCAGACTCACAAGGAGCACAGAGACCTCAATCACTATGCCGAAAAGTATAATCTAGATGAGAGTAAATATCAGACTTTGGCAGGGATTGACGAAATCGGACTGTTATTATTGACTCGTGCGCTGAATGATCTTCGTGAAGAGGCTCCCAAGATTAATATAAACTTCAACAAGGGCAAGGGCGGCAAGACAGTTCCTGCGTTTTCTGATGAAGAGATAGGCGAGAGCATAGCAAAGGCCGTCACCCTCGCAGGTGGAAGAATTGTTGATGATCCCGACGGCACTGATTTGGTTCTCCTTGTCAACACTGATCTTGCCGGCAAGACTCACCAAGCCCACAACGCTCTGCCCGATTCAATGATAAAGCTCGATACAAAGCGGATTGACAAGAGTGCCGAGAGTTTTGCTGATATGGTTGAAGAGTACATTGCCGGCGGCTATCCCGTTGCTGTTGCTGATGTTGCCTTTGCCAACGGATCAGACAATACTCTAATGGATAAACTTTACACCAGAGGGCTTCTCTTCAAAGTCCAAGCCTATTCCGGCTGGAACACCGCCACAAATTCAACCGGCTTTGCCCTGGGAACAGGTATGCTTGCCAAGTCAATGAGTAACGACGCCAAGGACAGGCTCCTCGTCCGCAGATACCTTGAAGACTGGGGCTATCAAGCCAACGTTCGCACCTTCATAGGAAGCCAGCTTTATAACTCTCGTGAAGGCGGAGTCATTTATTACAGCCTCGGCAGTCACACCCAAACCGTCGCCGACAGAGTAACCTGGTTTATGCGTGAGTTCGCCGCCAAGCACCTTCCGCCGTTTGCCTGTCTCAAAAACCTTGAGGTTACCTTGCCGTGGGATAGAATGTTTGAATGTGATATTGATTTAAAACGTTGAGAAAAATTATCAAAAACTCTTGACAATCATTATCATTTGTGCTATATTTACATCAGCTTTCGTTAAGCTCTCCTAAAATATAATACACATACGCTTTAAAAAGACCCGCACTGCTCATGCGAGTCTTTTTTGATATTTGATATTATCGTTGATTCAGCCTGCAAACTTGTCTAAATAGCATTGCAAGGCACCGATCAAATTAGCATCATTTTGGAATTGACAAGCGACAATCTCAGGCTTGGGGAAGTAGAGCTCAACATTATCAGCCGCGAGCTCATCAATATGCTTGCGAAGATAATCAATAAAAACAGGTTGGGCACTAATCCCACCACCGATTGCGAACTTTTGGGGATCAAGCAGCATTTGGATATTAAAAATTTGTATGGCAATCCTCCGAGTAAAGAGATCAAGGCATTTAATGGCAAAAGAATCCCCTTTATTGACAGCCTCAAAAATCATCAAGCCGTCAACCTCTTCAACTTTGAGACCTTTGCGTTTTGCATAGAGATTGCAAAGTGAAGGAACACCGCATTGATTGCCCCAGCGAAATTCATCAATCATTTGAGGCGCGTCCTTATCAGTCAGAATGTATGAGACCTCACCGGCACTGAAATGGCGGCCTCTGTGCAGTTTGTGATTCTTGATAAAAGCCCCGCCGATACCTGTGCCGAAGACTAGGACAAAACCGTCCTCAACGTCCTTGAGAGCCCCAACCGAAGCCTCAGCCATAGCGGCGCACTTGGCATCATTCTCCATTGAGACCTTAAGAGCGGGGATTTTAGCCTTGAGAGCCGCCTCCACATTGAAGTCATTATTGTAAAGAAGGGCTCCACAGGTTATGCAGTGACCATTTTGGGAATCGATGATACCCGGCAGAGAAATCGCCATACCCTCAACATCTGACATAGAATCATAAATATCAACCAGAGCATTGATAAAATCCTCTCTGCTATCCTGCGGCGTCGGGACTTTGCCGCGTGTAAGTATCTCGGAATGCTCATTCATACAAGCATACTTGATAAAAGTCCCACCTATATCAATGACAGTAAATTTCATCTTTTATAACCTCCAGGATTCAAGATAGGGTTGAATGTCTCGCTGATTTCCTTAACGCACATTTTGAAGGCACCGCGCTTGGCTCTGAGTTCGCTTGTCTTTGAGTCTTCCTCATTCGTCGAAGAGGCACTCTCTACAATGTGAGTCTTGTCAACAATGAAAGCATTCACCGTCAAAGAAATGCGAGAGCGGTCTTTGCCCTTCGTCCTGCCGTGCTGTTCGAGGACAGAATCCTTAATGACAAGGTAAATAACTTTATTATAACCGGCGTAATTGACGAACTTAATAAAATCCTCTTTCGTCGGCGTACCTTCATCAATCATACCCTTACTAAACCAGTATTTTTGATATTTATTTTGGACATCTTTGCCTTGAATTACTTTCTCATCGTTGCTCAATTCAAAATAATCCTTAGTGTAGTTGGTGAAATCTTTTGTCCTATAGTCAGCACCGCCGACAATAACTACTGCGACGTTGGATTTACTGCTGACGGCAGCCTCCGCGACAACATTCACAGTCAACAGGCAAATTGCCGCCAAAGTTAATAAAAATAATCTCTTCATCAAATCTTCTCCTTAAAAAAATATTCTAATCTCTAAGCAATTTATTGCAAGCCTCAATCACCATTTCAGGCGTGACGCTGTACAAGCATTGTGGTTTGGGATAAGTCGGACACGCTTTAGCCTTGATAGTACAGGGACAGCAACTCTCTCTTGAAGACAGGACAATCGCCTTGTCAGTGATTGGGTGCCAGCGATCGGGACTTGTACAGCCGTAGATTGTCACCATTTTGACGCCCGTTGTCGCAGCAATGTGAGCAGCCCCCGTGTCAACCGTCACAAACAGATCACTTTTTTTGAGAAGTGCCGCCAGATCAACAAGCGTGGTCTTGCCGCAGAAGTTCTCCACTTGAACTGAAGCGGTAACGGCAATATCGGTGATGACCTCTCTGGCATAGTAGACATCATTCGGAGCACCGACTATAAAAAAGGCGGCATCATAGCTTTTGGCAAGTGCTTTGACAACCTCAACAAAATATTCTTTAGCCCAAGTTTTGAGTGGAAATGTTCCTCTGACGCAGAGAGCGATTTTGAGTTTGGCACTTGGCAAAGTAGTGAGGAGTTCCTCAGCCTTGGACTCATTCTCAGGCATTATCTTTGCAAAGGTTGGACGCTCATAACCTTCAATATTAAAAAATTTGCGAACGATTATCTGATAAGTCTCAGCTTGAAGGGTCTTGTTGAGATCGTGATCAATATTAACCACATCAGTATAGAGCCACGTCACCTTGCTGCTGTTGTTGTCGAAGACTTTGCTCGGACCTACGCGAGTGGGAATACCTGCAAGATAAGTCAAAATTGCCGGACGAAGTTTCCTATCAAAGGATATAGATAAATCAAAATTTCTGCTCTTGATCTCCTCAACCATAGTCTTCATCTTTGAGATAGCGTTCTCTTTAGCCTTGTAATCAAAGACAATTACCTCATCAATAATGGGATTGTTCTTGACGGCATCAGCAAATACAGCCTTGACCAGCATTGTAACTTTTGTCGCAGGGTATTTTTTTTTGATTAGAGCAATCGCACCGGTCACCAGCACCACATCACCGAGATTGACCAGAGCATTAACTAAAATATTTTCATACATTTTCATTATCAACTAAATCAAAAATCCATTTGAGCCAGCTTCTCACTGAACCTGCTCTTCTGTATAATTGACCTTCACCACAAACATTTAATTCAGCCATTCTGATTTTAATATCATTGATTGGTGCAATTTCACCGCAATCAACTGCCTTATCAAAAAACTCCATAAAAATTTTATGTTCCAGTATCTGTTTTACCAAAGAAAGTTGACGCTGCTTATAAGACATTTTGAAGATTTTTTCACCTAACGGAGAAAGAGTAACTAAAATATTATTATCATCGTCTGTTATCTTTTGAAACAGCCCAAGGTAAAGTCCGGCATTGTAATAATAGTCCGCTTGACGCTTTTCAAAACTCATAAATTCTGCAATTTGTTGAAGAGTCATAGGATTATTATAAAGATTTTCAAGTAATGAAATTACAAGTTCAAATGAATTAACCTGTATGAATGGTATTCTCGCTTTTCTCATGTCATCATCATAAATTACTTTCGTTTGTAACCTTATTTTTTTTATATCTTCCAACTGAATTTTAGTATCTTGAAATGAATATTTTTTATGATTTAGTAATTTAATAGATGAAAAATCTTTTTCCTCTTCAAATTTGTATTCAAACATATCATAAATTGAATTGGAATAGTTCAAGAATAATAAACGAACAGGTTTTTTAATACGTTTTTCAAAAAAACGATAAGGATAGTAAAGTTTACTTATGTTAAAATCTGTATTTTTAATATTTTTTGCTTGTAATACAATGAAAGATTCTCTATTTTCAAGACCGCAATCCATTTTATATTTTGCATTATTAACCGATATTTGATGTTTATTTTCATTAAAATCGTTGAAATAAAAATCAAATGAAACTGTACCACTATATTCATTAAATATTGTCAAATTTTTATCTACTTCCAAAAAATCATTCAAAATATTAGAATTGATTAATACTTTAATAGCTGATGATTTAGAATTTACATTTCCAACATTGAGCGATTCGTAAAGTGGCATACTTGCATATTTAATATTTTTTTCTTTATTAAATTGTAAATTTTCGTAAAGTTTAAAGTTACTCAAAGTATAAGAATTACGACTTGTAGGTAAAATATTAATTTTATTTTTCTTAAAAATATGTGGCAAAAATTCAGAACTATCCCAGTTTGTCATCAATTTCGATTCTTTATATTGATTTATTTTACCTTCAGTGATAGTAAACATACCGTCTTTTTGGATTTTATCAAGAATGTTATAATTTTTTATTAATTCTTTCCAGGCTTGATTTGCAGACATTTCTTTATTAATATACATTACAAATTGATACCTCGCTAATTTTCAAATTTTTTATAGTGACCTCGACCGACAAATTCTATAAAACCTTTATCTCTGAGAAATTGTAATTGTTGTCTGATTTTAGCTTCAATATTATTATTTTCAATGTGTCTAATTTTAAAATAATCAATATAATTGTAAATATCTTTTAAAGTAAATTCTTTTGACTGTATGGAATTTACACAGTTCATGACATCAAATAGCCAACCACGATTTTTTAAGCTACGATTTTGAAGTTTTTTAATTTTTTCATATTGATTAACTATATCATCAATTCTGTTTTCATTACCGTTTTCAATTATTTTTATTTTGCCTTGTTCAGGTATATCTTGATATAAAATATTGCAACCAATCCAGCCTGCTCTTCTTGCATTAATTGATAATGGTTTTCTTTTTTCAATTATTGATGGTATAAAGAAAAATTTCGGTATCAACATTAAATCTGTAACGGATAATTTTATTGAATATTGTAATATAAAAAGTTCAGGATGTGAATTACTTTCTATTCGTTCAATCATCGTATCATAAGCACCGTCGTTAATTTTATTTCCAATATTTCCCTGCTTACTTTTTAATTCAAATACTGCATTACAACAATCACATTTCAAATCAGCAACCGGATAATTATTCGGTAACTTTATCAATTTCTCATTTCCGCAGCAAGGACAAAATAGATTATTTACAGCCCAATTTTCACTCATAACACGAATTTTTTGTGATTGACTTTTATATTCGTTTACAAGATTTTGATTAAATTGTAGATTCATTTATCTTCCGTAACGTGAATATTTTCTTTATCAATATAGTAAAGTTTAACATATTTTGCCATAGTGTAAAAGTAGTGGAAACAGGCAAGGACAAATCCAATACGACCGTCAAGGAAACCGCCCTTCAAAATATACATTCTGAAAGCCGCCCAAATCGGGTGAAGGATCATATCAGCAATAGTTGCCGACTTCCCTGCCTCCTTCATCTTCCTCGCCGCGAGCGTTGTGTAGAAGTTCAACTTGTTAAAGTAGTGATTCCAGTCGCGGTAGGGATAGTGGACGAGGTATTCATCTTTAGGTAATTTTTTCTCTTGATAGTCGTGGCAAATTTTCGGGTGGACAAAACCCGTGACATAAGTACCTTGGCGTGGAATCAGTCTCACAACATAATCAGGAAACCAGCCTCCATGCTTGAGAGGCTGTCCCCAGAAATAACTCAACCGCGCAGTCATATATGCAAAGCGGCGATCATCTTCGGCAAGAATTTTCTTAATGCGCTCATTGAGCTTATCAGTGGCACGCTCATCAGCATCTATAAAAAATATCCAATCACAAGACGCCTGTTGAATGGCAAAGGTCTGCTGCCTGCCCCAATCACCATCAAGCGAATGGGTTACGACCTTAGCACCGAGAGAAGTTGAAATATTAGCAGTCTGATCAGTGCTGTTATCATCAATAACAATTACTTCATCGGCAAAATCTTTGACACTTTCAATACAGGCACCAATAAATTTTTCTTCATTCTTTGCGAGTATCAAAACAGAAATTTTCGCACCCATAATATCTCACTTTAAATTAGTTTTGATAGTTGTATTCTAAGGCTTTACCTGTTCCCAATGCAACGCAGGACAAAGGATCATCAGCAAGAGCAGTCGGAATATTAGTCTCGGCACGAATGAGCTCATCAAGTCCGTAGAGCATAGCACCGCCGCCGGTCAATACTATACCGTGATCCATAATATCAGCTGCAAGCTCAGGGGGTGTATCTTCCAAAACCTTCTTCAGGCAGGTGATTATTCTGTCAACGGAATCCTTCAGTGCATCTGCAATCTCTGCACTCTCAATTTGAATATTTTTTGGAAGGCCGGAAATAATATCACGCCCTCTAACGTCCATATTCAAGGAACGAGCACCACGGAAGGCACAGCCAATAGTGGTTTTGACATTTTCTGCCGTCCTCTCACCTATCATCAAATTATATTCACGCTTGATATAAGCCTCTATATCGCTGTCAAATTTATCACCGGCAACACGAATACTATCACTTAAAACAATACCGCCCAAGGATATAACGGCAATATCACAAGTTCCGCCGCCTATGTCAACAACCATAGATCCAACCGGCTCAGATATATCAATGCCGGCACCGAGTGCGGCAGCTATAGGCTCCTCAATAAGTTCCGTCTTCTTAGCCCCTGCCTGTTCGGCTGCCTCTTGGACGGCACGCTTCTCCACAACCGTCACACCGGAGGGTATACAGATCATCACTCTGGGTCTGAAGATGAAGGAACGACCGACAACCTTTTCCAAAAAATATCTAATCATTGATTCAGTAGTATCATAATCAGCAATAACACCATCACGAAGAGGACGAATCGCCACTATATTACCGGGTGTGCGACCTATCATCTGACGTGCCTCTTCGCCTATCGCCAGCACGGTGTCGGTATCTTTGTCGACTGCTACAACTGAAGGCTCTCTCAATACTATGCCCTTGCCTTTGACGTATACCAAAATATTAGCAGTGCCCAAATCTATACCAACACTCATTGACATACCTAACAAAATAACAACCGCCTTTCCAAGATCAACAAAAAAATCTAACGAAATTTTAACACGCTTTTACTACATTTGCAATAACTTGAGAAAAAAAAGAAGACAGACGTGAAAGAAAATGCAAGACGATAAATATTGCTGTCCGTTCGTTTGTGTTGACTTTAGATAAATTTTGCTATATATTATGATTCGCTGGTGAATTTCTATATTATCATTAAATTTTTTCAATGGGTGAATAGTTAATGCAATTACGCGGGACACTAATGATTTTAGCTGCCTCATTTTTTTGGGGTACTACTTTTGTTGCACAGATGACAGGTATGGAAGGGCTTGGACCTTTTTCTTATGCTGCCTCAAGGTTTGCTCTCGGCTTTATTTTTCTGGTGATAGTTTGGTTGACTCAACGAAAGAAGAGACAGCGCGAACAAGGATACAAAAGCGGTTTCCTTGCAGGGGTGGGCTCCGGCTTGTTTATGTTCGTCGCAAGCTCCATGCAGCAAGTCTCAATGCTCTACACCACCGCAGGCAAGGCAGCTTTTATCACCTGCCTGTATATAATCCTGGTGCCGCTCGGTGCGGTCTTGCTTGGAAAATTAATCCGCACAGAAAATTGGATCGGTGCCTTCCTTGCAATGGTAGGGCTGTATCTGCTCGCCATTCATGAAGATTTTTCCATTCAGTTGGGGGATTTCATCTTATTTATAAGTGCCTTCTTCTGGGCGGCGCAGATTTTATTTATTGATAAATTCGCCTCTAAAGTCGATGTGCTTGAGTTGTCCGTCGCTCAGATATTCGTCTGCATGACTTTGAGTTCCCTTGCTATGCTGATATTTGAAACTCCAACGATTGACGCCGTTTCAAGTGCCTGGTTTTCGATCTTCTACGGCGGTATAATGAGTGCGGGCGTCGCCTTTACGCTGCAAGTATTCGGGCAGAAGTACACAGATCCTTCAACGGCAGCTATTGTTATGAGTTTTGAATCAATCTTCGGTGCGGTATCAAGCTGGATAATCCTCAATGAAGTGATGAGCGGCAGAGAAATTTTCGGTTGTTTTTTGATGTTTGTCGGCGTTTTGGTGACTCAATCGAGAACTTTGCTCGGAAGAAAATAATTGCTTTCTAAATTAGCAGGAAATTTATATTCAATGTCGAAATGATAATCAGATTGTATTGAGAAAGGGTAGAAAAGCGTATGTCGTCAAAGGATGCGGCTATAAAAGAAAAATTAGCGCAAATGCGTAATAAACAGAAAAGTGAGACCGTACCGGTGGACGATGCGGCAGTCAAGCAGGCAATACAAGATTTAAAGCGTTTTAATGCTCAGTCAAAGGCAAACAAGCCTAAAGATGATCCTTCAATCAAAAAGGCTATAGTTACAATAAAAGTCTTTGGTATCGGCGGCGGCGGCAATTCCGTCTTGAAACGTCTTGCCGAGAGTAACTTTTTGGATATAGACCTCGTTGCAGTCAATACAGAGATTATTCCTCTCACTCAGATGAATATGGGTGCAATAAAGACAGTTCAAATTGGTGAAATGCTAACCAAAGGCAAAGGCACGGGCGGAAATACTTTAATTGGTGAACAAGCGGCCAAGGCAGATTCCGAACGTCTCAAAAATATGATGACCGGTGCAGATATGATATTCATTGCTGCAACTATGGGTGGCGGAACCGGCACAGGTGCAGCTCCTGTAATTGCAAAACTCGCCAAAGAGCTTGGTATCCTCACCGTCGGCGTCGTGACAAAACCTTTTAAATTTGAAGGTATCAGAAAGCAGAAGATTGCAGACGAAGGTATAATCAAAATGCAATCTTATATGGATGCTTTAATAATCGTCAAAAATGACAACCTTCTAAAACTTGAAGGTAACAGTAAAATGTCCCTTGTTGACGCTTTCCACGAATCTGATTCGGTGCTCAGGCAGGCAATAAAGTGCATTGCGGAATTGATTTTGACGACTGGCGTTGTGAATGTTGATTTTGCTGATGTTACAACGATATTTACTCAGAGTAAGTCAAGCGATGCTCTTCTGGGTATCGGACAGAGTAAGATAAGTGTGATCAAGGCGGTGCAGCAAGCTATACAGAGTCCGCTCATTGATAAATCACTCAAGGGGGCTCGCGGCGTTATCTTCAACATTACCGGTGATGATACTTTGTCACTTCACGATGTCAACGAGGCCGCCAACTATATCTTCAGTCAGACGGAGGACGACGTCAATATCATTCTTGGAACTGTGATTAATCCCAATATGAATGGAATGGTACAGGCAACCATCATTGCAACGGACTTCGCCGACTCCCTTGCACTGAAGTCGCCGACGATTAATCCTCCGAAGAGTACAGTCACCGTCTCCAAGGGATTTAACCTCGACACCCCAAAATTCCCCGAAAATGACGCTAAGAAGGGATTAGATCTTTCATTCCCTTCATTCTTAAATAAAAATGGAAATAACAAAAAATGAATGATGATAAATTTGTAAGGACAGAAATATTACTTGGCACGGCAGCGATGGAGCGCGTAAAGTCCTCTACCGTTGCCGTTTTTGGTATAGGCGGCGTCGGCTCTTTTGCAGTTGAGGCACTTGCACGCGCAGGCGTTGGGCATTTGGTGTTGATAGATCACGACGTTGTTGATGTGACGAATATTAACAGGCAAATTCATGCAACTGTTAAAACTATAGGTCAATCGAAAACGGAACTGATGAAGACGCGGATATTGGAAATAAATCCTGCGGCGATTGTCGACACCGTTGATGATTTCTACCTGCCGAGTGGTGATACAAGCAAATATTTCATATGTGACTATGATTATGTGATTGACGCGATTGATACCATCACGGGCAAGATTGGCTTGGTTGTTGAGTGCAAACGCCGCAATATAAAAATTATCAGCAGTATGGGTGCAGGGAATAAACTTGATCCGACTCAGTTTAGAGTAGCGGATATATTTTCAACGAGTGTTGATCCGATTGCAAAGGTTATGCGGAAAAAGTTGAAGGAAGAGGGAATTGACGCCTTGACAGTTGTCTACTCAACAGAAAAGCCGAGAGAACCGGATTCAGAAACTCTATCAAAAGTACCACCGTCAAAGAAAATTATCGGCAGTGTCTCCTTTGTGCCTTCTGTTGCAGGGTTGATTCTCGCCGGTGAAGTGATAAAGGATATTGCAGGTCTGTCAGTTTGAGGTGTTGTATGGCGTATAATCTCAATGAGCGGGTAGAAAATGAAATAATAGAACTCGCCGAGAAATACAATATAAATAAGGTGATTCTGTTCGGTTCGCGGGCAAGATGCGACAATCATGAACGAAGTGATATTGATATTGCTGTGTCAGGTGGAGATATCCTGAACTTTTCTTTTGATGTTGATGAGAAAGTTTGGACTTTACTGAATTTTGATATAGTGAATCTTGATCGCGGCATTACTGAAGAGCTGCAGTCTGAAATAACTCGTGACGGGATTGTAATTTATGAAAAAGTATAATAATTATGTCAAATGCTTAACAGTGCTTTCAAACGCTGACAGAAAAAAATCACTGATTGATGAAATTTATCGTACAGGCATAATAGGTCAATTTAACCTAAATGCACGAGAAATCCCCCACTTCTATAAGTGGCGGGATGAATCGTGTCGTTCTTGTTGATAATAGTCGAAATATGTGCTATACTTGAGTTATCGGAGGTGAGTACAGATGAATAAGGCATACAAATTCAGGATCTATCCGACAGTT